>JAKSBY010000278.1 GCA_022360855.1 Sphingomonadales bacterium
GCTCAGCGCGATCGACGGGATATTGGCGAGCGTGCCCTCCATGGCCGCGGCGATGGTGCCGGAATAGGTGACGTCTTCACCCAGATTCGCGCCGCGATTGACACCGGAGAGCACCAGGGTCGGCCGGCACGCCTTCATGATATGATTCGCCGCCATCATGACGCAGTCAGTCGGCGTGCCGCGCACGGCAAAGCGGCGCTCGTCCATGCGGCGGATACGCAAGGGCTGGGTCAGGGTCAGCGAATGGCCGGCGCCCGACTGCTCCTCCTCCGGCGCCACCACCCAGACTTCGTCGGAAAGCGCGTGGGCAATGGCTTCCAGAACCGGCAGGCCGGGCGCATGGATGCCGTCGTCATTGGTGACGAGAATGCGGCTTGGGGATACCTTCATCGTGCTCCGCTCTCAGGCGTAATGGTCTCTAGGCCTCCCATGTAAGACCGCAGCACGTCGGGAACGGTTACGCTGCCGCCCGCCTGCTGATAAGTCTCGAGGACCGCCACCAGAGCACGGCCGACCGCCAGCCCCGAGCCGTTCAGGGTATGCGGAAAGCGCGTCGCCTTCTCGCCCCGCGCGCGAGTACGCATCCGCATGCGCCGCGCCTGGAAGGCGCCGCAGTTGGAACAGCTCGAGATCTCGCGATACCGTCCCTGCCCGGCCAACCAGACCTCGATGTCGTAGGTCTTCTCGGCGGCAAAGCCGAGATCGCCGGTACACAGCGCCACGACGCGATACGGCAGCTCGAGCCGCTTCAGCACCTCTTCCGCGCAGCCGGTCATGCGGTCCAGTTCGGCCGCGGATTGATCGGGCTCGGTGATCGAGACCAGCTCAACCTTGTTGAACTGGTGCTGGCGGATCATGCCACGGGTATCGCGCCCGGCCGCGCCGGCTTCGGAACGGAAACACGGCGTAAGCGCGGTGAGCCGGATAGGCAGATCCTCGGCGTCGAGGATCTCGCCGGCATGAAGATTGGTCAGCGATACTTCGGCGGTGGGCACGAGCCAGTGATCGGTGGTGGTCTTGAACAGGTCGTCGGCGAATTTCGGGAGCTGTCCAGTGCCGAACACGGCCTCGGAGCGGACGAGGGCGGGCGGCGCGACCTCCGTGTAGCCGTGCTCCGAGGTCTGCAGGTCGATCATGAATTGGCCAATGGCGCGTTCCAGCCGCGCCACCTGCCCTGTCAGCACGACGAATCGCGAGCCCGAAAGCTTGGCGGCACGCTCGAAGTCGAGCCCGCCGAGCGCCTCGCCGACGTCGAAATGCTCGCGCGCCTCGAAGGAGAATTCGGGTTGCTCGCCGACCCGCCTGAGCTCGACATTCTCGTCCTCATCGGCACCATCCGGCACCGAGGCGTCCGGCAGGTTGGGGATCTCGGCGAGCACGCTGTCCAGCTGCTCGGTCAGCCGTCGGACCTCATCCTCGCCCTCCTGGATCTTGCCCTTGAGCGCGCCAACCTTGGCGATGATCGCCGATGCATCCTCGCCCGCCGCCTTGGCCTTGCCGATGGCCTTGGAGGCCTCGTTACGCTCGGCCTGCGCCTCCTGGACGGCGGTCATCGCGGCGCGCCGGGCCTCGTCGGCGGCGATCAGGCTCTCGGCCTGCGGCGGCAGCCCACGCCGCGCCAAGCCGCGGTCGAAGTCCTCCGGCGCCTCCCGGATCAGCCTGATATCGAACATGGTGCGCTACGCCTATTCGGCCGCGCCGGTCACGGCCTCATCCTGTTGTTTTTGGCGGCTGCGCTCGACCATGCGGGCAGCCAGGATCGAGAGTTCGTAGAGCAGGAGGACCGGAATGCCAAGCCCAATCTGGCTGATCACATCTGGCGGCGTGATCACCGCGGCCGAGGCAAACACGATGACCACGGCGTATTTACGTTGCTCGCGCAGAAACTTGCTGGTGACGAGCCCGACGCGGGCCAAAAGGGTGAGCGCCACGGGGAGCTGAAAGGCCAGGCCGAAGGCGAAGATCAGCTTCATGGTCAGCGCCAGATACTCACCGACGCGGGGGTCGTCTTCGACCGGGAGCTGGCTGGTGCCGAGATCGTCGCCCTGCGACAGCAAAAACCGCCAGGCGAGCGGGATCACGAGATAGTAGACGAGCGCCGCACCCAGGGTGAACAAGACCGGCGTGGCCACCAGAAAGGGCAGAAAGGCGCGCTTCTCGTTCTTGTACAGGCCCGGCGCCACAAAGCCCCAGACCTGAATGGCGATAACCGGAAAAGCCAGGCACATGGCGCCGAAAAAGCCGATCTTGAGCTTGACGACAAAGGGCTCCTGCAGGCCGGTAAAGATCAGCCGGGCGTTCGGGCGCCCTTCGAGCGCATCGGCGAGCGGCTGGGTCAAAAACCCGAAGATCACGTCGGCAAAATAGAAGCAGACAACAAAGGCGACAGCGATGCCGACGATCGAATAGATCAGCCGCTGCCTGAGTTCGATGAGATGGTCGAGCAGGGGCGCCCGGCTGGCTTCGATCTCGCTCTTGTCCGGCTCGCTCATGAGCCGTCTTTCCCAGAGCCGCTGTCCTTGGCCGGCGGCGGCGGGTCAGCGGCGAGCGGCTCGGAAACGGTCTTGGCCACGGCGTCGACCTCGCCGTCCGGGTCGAGGAATTTCTCGGCCATGCCCTTGGGCGTCAGGGATTTCACCTGGCGCGCGGTGTCGCGCAACTCGTCGATTTCCGCCTCGCGCGCCATCTGGTCGATACCGCTTTGAAACTCGCGCGCCAGATCGCGGGCCTTCCGAGCCCAGGTGCCAACCGTGCGCATCACCTTGGGCAGGTCGCGCGGCCCCACGACGATGATCGCGATCATCGCCACGAGCAGCATTTCCGTCCAAGAAATATCGATCATGCCTCACCAAGCGCGAGAGGCGGCCATGCGAGCGCCAAAAGGAAAATTCTAGCTTTTTACGCTGTCTTTTTCGTTAAGGTCCGTCTCGGTCTGGCGATTATCGCCAATGACCTTGGGCTCTTCCTTTTTGTCTTCCTTGCCGGCGGAATCTTCGGCCAAGCCCTTTTTAAAGCTGGTGATGCCCTTCGCCACATCGCCCATCAACTCGGATATCTTGCCGCGTCCGAACAGCAGCACGATAAGGACGATGACGAGAATGATCTGCCATGGACCGAGCGACATCGTTATCTCCCAATGCGTTACAGCTTTAACTTAATCCAAAAATCACGGATTTAAAGGCCCGCCTGCCTCATCTTCGGCTGCGAAGATGCGCGCCTTGTCCGGTGCGACGTCGACGAACAATTCGGCACCTTCTTGCACCATTCCGAATGCCGGACAAGTGGTAACGAGTTTTGTGCCGTCCCGCAACGCAAGAACGACGCGGTCCTGCCCGTCTTTCGGAGTCACGGCCAGGACGGTCGCCGGCACGCCTTGGGGCGCGATCTCGATATCCTCGGCGCGGATGCAGATATCGACCGGAGCGCCCTCGGCCAATTCCAGGGCCGATACGGGTCCGAAGGGCGTCTCCACCTTGGCGCCATCAGCCTGCGCCGCGAGCCGGTTTGTTTCGCCAAAAAAACCCATCACGAAGGGATTTGCGGGAGTCTTATAGATCTCGTGCGGCGCACCGGTCTGAAGGATTCGGCCCTCCCGCATCACCGCGATGCGGTCCGACAGCGCCATGGCCTCCTGCGGATCGTGGGTCACGATCAGGGTCGGCACGCCGCGCTTCTTGAGCAGCGCCGCCGTCTCCTCCCGCAAGGCCGCGCGCAGGGTAACGTCGAGGCTGGAAAACGGCTCGTCCATCAGCATCACCTTGGGCTCGGGCGCGAGCGCCCTGGCGAGCGCGACGCGCTGCTGCTCGCCGCCGGAGAGTGTGTGCGGATAGGTTTCGGCAAAACCCGCAAGGCCGACGCGGTCGAGCAAATCCCGAGCGCGGGCGCGGCGCTCCGGCTTGGAGCCCTTGAGGCCGAAAGCAACGTTGTCGAGCACGGTGAGATGGGGAAACAGCGCGAAATCCTGAAGCACCAACCCAGCCTGCCGCGCCTCGGGCGGCGTATGCGTCGCCGTGTTCGCGACCAGGCGCCCGTCGATCCGAACCTCGCCCTCCTGCACGGCCTCCAGCCCGGCGGCGATCCTCAGGCAGGTGCTCTTGCCGGAGCCTGACGGTCCCAGGAGCGAGACCGCTTCGCCGGGGCCGACCGCGAGGTCGACGCCGTCGAGCACCCGGAGGCCATCAAACTCGTGCGCGATGTGGA
>JAKSBY010000394.1 GCA_022360855.1 Sphingomonadales bacterium
AGCGGGCCCGTGACGAATTCGCCGGTAACGTCGACGAGGATGTTGTCGTCGCGCTCGAAGGCGTCGCGACCGAAGAAGACGGCGCGCCTCAAGGTCCTGAAATCGTTGACAAAGTCCGGCTGAGAGCTGGAGACGAACATCTCCTCGAAGTCGGCCTCGTTCCGCGTGTAGGTATAGCTGGCGCGGAAAATGAACGCCTCGCTGAACGCATGAATCAGCCGGAAATTGGCATCGATGGAATCGCGCCGGGTAAAGCCCGTATCCGGCTCGTCGGGGTTGAACGAACGCGGATATTCGCCGTTGGGATTGGGCAGGAACGCCCCCTGCGCCGGTGTTCCGTTCTGGAAGGACCCCCAGTCGTTGGTCGAATAGACGCCTTCCATGATCAGGGTCGTGTCGGACGTGATGTCCACCGTCAGATTGGGCGCCAGGAAGAAGTGCTCCAGGTCCCAAAAGTCGATGAAAGACTCCGTATTGCGATACGCCACGTTGAGCCGGCCCCGGACCCGGTTTGCGATCGGCCCGGTGATATCGAGCGTATAGCGCTGGTCCTGATAGCGTCCGTATTCCGCGCCGATGACCGCCTGGAATTCGTCCAGCGGCTGCTTGGTCACCACGTTGACGACGGCTCCGGGCTGCATCTGTCCGTAAAGCACGGACGCCGGTCCCTTGAGGACCTCGATACGTTCCACATTCGCGATGTCGCGGGCGTGGGCGATCCGATTGAAGCCGAGGCCGTTCACGGTCTGGCTGGCATCGAACCCCCGGATGATATAGCTGTCGCCGAAGGCGTTCAGCGTTGAGCCGTTTCGCGACGCGGTCGGAACAAACCTGATCGCATCGCCTACCGAGACCACCGGCGATATGGCGAGAATCTCCTGGTCGAAGACCGCCACGCTCTGCGGAATGTCGCGCACCGTATCGTCGGGAATGCGGCCAAACACAGTGATTGCATCGATGTGATCCTCGCCATCCTCGGCCGCGTCCTGCCCGAGGCCGACCGCCGGATAAAAGAAAAAGACTGCGCAGATCGCAGCCCTGATAAAACGCGTGTACGACATCCCTACTTTCCTCCCGTGATGTTTTTGCAACCGCCCCCCCGACCGACGATGTGACCCAATTATTTCCGCACCTCTTAAGTCTTTGCAATTGCGCAAGTTTTAGCTTTGTGCCTCGGGCTTTATGCGGGTTTGTGCGTGTCTTTTGCTGCCGGCTGGCAAATCCGGAGGCGGTCTTTCAGGCCGCCATCAATCGGCGCAGATTGGGCCGGATGATCAGAAGCACCGCCGAAACCGTGGCGCATGCAGCCAGAATCGCGGCGGTAAACAGGCCAAGTCCCCAGCTATAGGCCAAGGGCGCGATATAGCCGGCGATGATCCCGCCGAGTCCGTAGGTGACATACCAAAGCCCGATCATGAAGGCCTGATAGCGCTCCGGAGCCAGCCGGCTTATGGCCGTGATCTGGGGCGGCCAAATGAAGACATCGCCGAGCGCAAAAAAGACATAGGCCCCGACGATCCAGCCGGAGGAAATCAGCCTCTGCGGATCGGTATCGAGCTGTGTCGACGGCACCAGCAGGATCGCATAGCCGATGGCGATTGACGCAAGACCCAGAGCCTGCTTGTGCACCACATCCAGTTCATAGCCCCGTCGGGCCAGGAGCCGGTAAACCCTGAGCGCGACCGGAGCCAGCAGTATGAATCCCAAGGTGGTGACGGCGATGAACCAGGCCGCCGGGACCTTGAAGCCGCCGACGTCCCGATCGGCGTTCTCGTACACCACCAAGTTCCAAACGCCGCCATACTGATTGTAGGCCGCCGAAAAGATGACCGTGAAGACGGCCATGACAGCCAGCGCACCCACCCGGCGTCTCTCTTGCCGATCCAGATGAAAGCTGGGCCGCCCCGCCTCAACGACGGCACGCAGCTCGGCCGTCTTGCCGACATCGCCAAGAACGGCATTCTGCTTGAGAAGGTAATTCGTCAGCCCGCCGGCCATGCCAAGGCCGGCGACGGCAAGCCCCGCGTGCCAGCCGACATGCTCGCCGATCACGCCGACCACGAATTCCGCAAGCAGGGCACCCGCCCATATCCCCATCATGAAAATGGTAAAGCCCGCCTCGCGCCGGCTGTCGCCCTTCTCATAGAGCTTGCCGATGATCGACGAGATAGGCCCCTTGAGAAACGCCGTGCCGACGATGACAAAGCCCAGGCCCAGGACCAGCCCCCACCCTTTCGAAAGGTAGGCGAGATAGAGCGGAAGCATCGGCCGGCCCGCAGACAGTTCGAGATGTCCTCCGGCCAGCGCCGAAACGCGTAGCGCCTCCCAGACCTCGGCGCCCGGGAAAAGCTCCCCGACGGGGACAGCCGCCCCGGCAATGACCTGCTTGGCAGGCAGGCCGAAAAGCGCTTCCACGAGCCATGGCCCGAGCCCCGTTACGCCGATAAGCGCATGGCCCAGCGTAATCAGAATGCCGCCGATCACGATACTGCGGCGTTCGCCCAGATAGCGGCTGGCGATCCAGCCGCCGATGGCCGGCGCGGAAAAGGCGAGGCCCGAATAGAGGCCGTAGAGCCTGACCGCTTCGGCCTTGTCCCACGCAAACCCGCCGCTCGCCACGGGTGCTACCAGAAACAGGACCAGAAGCGCGCTCAGCCCGAAATAGCTGAAGCGCTCCCACATCTCGGTGCCGGAAACCAGCAACACGCCGGGGGGATGCCCGGAAAAGAGTTTTTCTTCAGCCTTGCCGGATTCGTTCTTGGGCCGCGGAGAAGCGGCAGGTGGCACTGACGTCATATCGGGCTCAAGGCCGTAAACTCATCAATGGAGACGACCGCTTCGCGGCGCGCGACCTTTGCCGTTTGGACGGCGTCGCGTCGTCGGTTACGATGCGCTGCATCGCTCCCTCCTAACTCCTTGCCAAACGGCAAATCTCGCCGCGTCACGGGCGTCTCCATTGATGAGTTTACGGCCTAGTCAATCACTATGGCCCAATCGCAGCAAATCGCCAGCGAAACCGCAACTTCGCGTTTTTATGCGATTTGACGTATTGCCGCCTATCGCGATGCGATTGACAGGCAAGCATGACTTCTGCCTAGAATCGGGTTTGCGCAACGGCGTTGCGAAGTCAAAAGGCGTGCTTCCGAATGGCCCAACCGGCATCAGACGATTTCTCCAAAAATCTGAGACTGCTCTGCAGCTATTGCCACTCCGTGTCGGAGGTCTGCCGCCAGCTCGATATCAACCGGCAACAATTCGCCCGCTATCTGAGTGGCGAGAGCCGGCCCGCAAGCCGAAATATTCGGAAGATCTGCGACTATTTCGGCGTGGAAGAGACCGAGATCTATCTGCCACACCGGAAATTCAGCGAGCTTATTGTCGTCAAGCCGACGAAGGACATGAAATCCAGCGTCAACATTATCGATGAGCTGGATCTTTCCATTCAGGCGGCGTCCTCGTTCGCGCGAAAGTATCTCGGCTATTATTACCGCTATCTGCGATCCATCGAGTATCGGGATACCATCATCAAGGCCGCGGTCCGCCTGTATGAGGAAGACGGCAAAATCAAATCCAAGGCGATCGAGCTTCTGCGGCATCGTGAACAGCCCAAGGGCACCTATGACCGTTTCAAGTACCGTGGCGTTTTTCTTTCCATGGCCGACCGGCTGTTTCTGGTCGAGACCGACTACATCCTCAAGAATGCGATTACGGAAACCGTCCTGTTTCCGACCCACAAGAACCCGCTGACCTTTCTGTTCGGCAAGGCCCTGGGCGTCTCCAGCGGCCCGCCACGGGAGCCCTACGTAACGCCCATCGTCTATGAATATGTCGGGCTGAAGCCGGACCTCCGCGCGCTCCTGGCGGACCTCGCTCTGTATCCGGAAGACAGCGAGAATATAGACGTGAAGGTTCGCGATTATCTGCTGAGCGAAGAACTGTAACGGGCAAGAAATGGGCGGTGGCCGCCCCAGGGAATTGCTTTTCGCCTTTTGTCGCAGCTTGGCCGAAATAAAGCGAAAATCAGATAAACTCTACGAAATTGCTGCCCCCTGACCCCGGTGTTCTACTCCGGTCTGGCTTGAATCAAGGTCCGGGGCGTGTGGCATGCCGGCATTTGCCAGAAAAGAGTATCTGCAGCGCCTGCATAGGGTGAAATGCAGAATGCAGGAGAAGGGGCTCGACCTCCTCTGGGTCACGTCGCCGCCCAATATGAACTACCTGTCGGGATATGACGGCTGGTCGTTCTACGTTCATCAGGGACTGCTGGTGTCGCTCGACGCCGAGGAGCCCGTCTGGATCGGCCGGCATATCGACGTCAATGCCGCGCGCATAACCAGCTTTCTCGACGAAGCAAACATACTCGGATACGACGAATCCTATATCACCGATGGCAAACACGCGCTTTCCTTTGTCGCTGATATCGTAAGATCGCGGAATCTCGGCAACAGCCGCATCGGTGTCGAGATGGACACCCACTATTTCACCGCCAAGGCCTATGCGGTCCTTTCTGAGGAGCTTGCGAACGCCAGCTTCTTCGACGCCGACCACCTCGTCAATTGGGCGCGCATCGTCAAGTCGGGTGCGGAAATCGCTTATTTGCGGGAGGCTGGCGCGATCACCGATATCGCCATGCGGGCGGCGATCGACGCCATAGACGTCGATGTCCGTCAGTGCGACGTGGCCGGCATCGTCTTTCAGAACCTCATATCCGGCCATCCCGACTATTTTGGCGACATGCCGGACTATCAGACGCTGCCGATGGGCGAAAACACCTCGGCGCCGCATCTGACGTGGACCGACGAAAGATTTAAGGCCGGCGATATCTGCACTCTGGAATTGGGCGCGAACCGCTACCGCTACCATGCGCCGCTGGCACGGACGGTTTTTGTCGGCGACCCGCCAGATGGCATCAAACGGCTCGCCGCCATTGTCGGGGAAGGGCTGGAAGCCGCCTTGGACGAAATCCGGCCCGGCGTGCAGGCTCAGAGCATCGAAAGCGTCTGGCGCGGCATCACACGGCGGGCCGGGCTGCGCAAAGAATCGCGCATCGGATATTCCGTGGGTCTCGGCTACCCGCCGGATTGGGGAGAAGGCACAGCCAGCCTGGCACCGGGAGACACCACCGAGCTTGCGGAGAACATGACCTTCCACCTGATAATCGGGATCTGGAACGATCACTACGGCTACGAACTGAGCGAGACGTTCCTGGTAACCGAGACAGGCGCGGAATGCCTGTCGGCGTTATCTCGAGAACTCATCGTGAAAGATGGCTAAGCCGCCGCCGGCCACCGCGCCCATCGCGAAAATCCTTAGAGACGAGCGGATGGCGATGCGGGATGGGACCCGGCTTTCCGCGGACATATATCTCCCCCAAACCGGCGAGCAGCGGCACCCGACCATTCTCATGCGCACGCCTTATGGCAAAGCCGACGAGACCGAGCAGGCGGCACCGCTCGCGAAATACCTCGCCGTTCGGGGGTTTGCCGTGGTGGTCCAGGACGTGCGGGGCACCGGCGCGTCCGAAGGGATCTTCAAACCCTATTGCGACGTTGAAGGGCCTGACGGATACGACACGCTCGACTGGATCGTCCGGCAGGACTGGAGCAGCGGCAAAATCGGCACGGTGGGCTGCTCCTACCACGGCGAGGTGCAGGACATGCTGGCCGCCGAGCGTCATCCCGCCCACAAGGCCGCGTTCATCGAGGGGGCGTATACCTACAACAACGGCGGCATGCGGGCCTTCAGCTTCGTACGCTACGGCGCCCTGGAGCTGGCCTACGCGGTCGGCGGCGAGAAGGATGCCCTCGAGACCCTGCCGCTGGCGCGTATCTGTGAGAGGGCCGCAGGCCCGGACACCAGCTACTACAGGACCCGCTGGCCCGACGCCGTCCACGCCTGGATGACCGAGCCGCCTTCGAGCCCCTACTGGAAAGACGATGGCGGGCTCGGCGATGCTGCGCGCTTCGACGTTCCCGCCATTCACATGAACGAATGGTATTCGCTGCCCTTCTCGAGCATCAGGATGTTCGAGTTGTACCGGAACAACGCCGCGAGCAGGCTGGCGGCCGACAACCAGTTTCTCATCCTGTCTCCTATGACCCATTGCCGGACCTCCGCCGCCACGGAAGCGACCATCGTCGGCGAACGCGATGTGGGCGACGCGCGTATCGACTATTTCGGCATCATGACCGACTGGTTCGATCACTGGCTCAAAGGTATCGAAAACCGCATCACGGAGATGCCGCGGGTACAGGCTTTCCTTATGGGCAAGAACGTCTGGCAAGCTGCGGACACCTGGCCTCCGCCGGGAACCGAATCTACGCCTCTCTACCTCTCAGGCGACGGCCTCCTTGGCGTCGCCTGCGCGCCTCATGAGCAACGCTGCGACATCGTCTATAACCCCACGGACCCGGTTCCCTCGTTGGGCGGCCCGGTAAGGGCCGGCACGGTCCTTGAGGCCGGCGCGTTCGACCAGCGCGAGGTCGAGTCTCGAGACGACGTTCTCGTGTTCACGACGCACGCCCTGAATACCCCGCTTCAGGTTTCCGGCCCGATCGAGGTTGTCCTCTTCGTATCCTCGGATTGCCCGGATACGGATTTCACGGCCAAGCTGGTTGACGTGTATCCGGACGGCCGTGCCTTCAACCTGGTCGAAGGCATAACACGGATGCGATACCGGCAT
>JAKSBY010000172.1 GCA_022360855.1 Sphingomonadales bacterium
AATGACTGGATCGGCCTGCCGCAGAAGGTCGGCGGCAAGCTCGCCCGGTTCATCGGTGCCCAGGCCCATGAGGTCATCGCCGCCGATTCCACCAGCGTAAACATCTTCAAGCTCGCCGCTGCCGCGCTCACGATGCAGCCGAATCGCCCGGTGATCGTCACCGAAGAGGGCAATTTCCCGACCGACGTCTATATGCTGGAGGGTTTGGCGGAACTGACGGGCCGGGAGCTCAAAATCCTGCCCCGCAGCGAGGTTGTGGGCGCGCTCGATGAGCGGACGGCGCTGCTGCTGCTCACCCATGTGCATTACAAAACCGCCGACATCTGGGACATGGCGGCGGTCACCGCTGCTGCCCATGCAGCCGGAGCGCTCACCTTGTGGGACCTCAGCCATTCCACCGGGGCGCTGCCGGTGGACCTTGGGGCTGCGAACGCCGATCTCGCCGTCGGCTGCGGCTACAAATATCTCAATGGCGGGCCCGGCGCGCCGGCTTATCTCTTTGTGGCCGAGCGTCTGCAAGGCCGTCTCAAGCAGCCGCTCACGGGCTGGATGGGCCACGCCCGGCCCTTCGATTTCGACGGCACCTATACGCCGGCCCCGGGAATCGATCAGACGCTCTGCGGCACGCCGGTGATCCTCGCGCTCTCGGCGCTCGATACGGCGCTCGATCTGTTCGGCGAAGTGGACATGGCGACCCTGCGGGAGAAATCGCAAAAGCTCGGCGATCTCTTCATCGCGCTGATCGACGAACGCTGCGCCGGGTTCGGCTTTGCCGTCGCCTCGCCCCGCGATGCCGCGGCGCGTGGCAGCCATGTCTCGATCCGCCACGCGGCCGGCTACGCCATCATGCAGGCGTTGATTGCGCGTGGCGTGATCGGCGATTTCCGCGCGCCGGACAATCTCAGATTCGGATTCACGCCGCTCTATCAGCGCTACACCGATATTTTCGACGCCGTCAGCCATCTCGAAGAGATCATGCTCTCGGGCGAGTGGAACAGCGAGACATTCCGCGCCAAAGCGGCGGTCACCTGACGAGGAAAGAACGCAAATCATGAACGAGACTTCGAGCGCGGTCGATCTCAGCGACCAGACGAAAATCCGCTGGGATTTCGAGGGCGAGCTGACCTATGGCGACTATCTCGGCCTGGACAAGGTTCTCGACGCGCAGCGGCCTCTGAGCGATGAGCATGACGAGATGCTTTTCATCGTCATCCATCAGGCCATGGAGCTGTGGATGAAACTGTCGATCCACGAGATCACCGCGGCCCGGGCGCATATCATCGCCAACACTCTCGACCCGGTATTCAAGATGCTCAGCCGCGTCGCCCGGGTGCAAGGGCAGATGCTGCAGTCCTGGGAGGTGCTAGCCACCATGACCCCGGCGGACTATCTGAAGTTCCGCGGCGGGCTCGGCTCGGCCTCGGGCTTTCAGTCGCATCAATACCGCATCCTGGAATTCATGCTCGGCAACAAGAACGCCAAGCTGGCCGAGGTGCACCGCTCTCGTCCGGAGCGCTACGAACAGGTCATCGCTGCGCTGGAGGCACCGAGCCTTTACGACGAGTGCATTCGGCTTCTGGGCCGCCGCGGCATGGCCATCGATCCGGCCTGCATCGAGCGGGACTGGCGCAAGCCCTACCGGGCGCATGCCTCGGTGGAGGCGGCCTGGCAGGCGGTCTATGACGATGTGACCCACTATTGGGACCTGTACGACCTGGCGGAGAAGCTGGTGGATCTGGAACACCGCTTCCAGCAATGGCGCTTTGCCCATCTGACCACGGTGGAGCGGATCATCGGCTCGCGCACCGGCACCGGCGGCACCACCGGCGTCAGCTATCTCAAACGCGCCCTCGACCTCAGATTCTTCCCGGAGCTATGGTCGGTGCGCACCACGCTCTGACGGCAAACTCTGTAATCGGTAAGGAGACCCTCATGCGGCCCATCTTCGTGTTGATCAAATGCGAGCTCGGCAAGACCTACACCGTGGCCAACGCGCTGGTGGACGAGCTGGAACACACGCCCGAGGTGTTTTCGATCTCCGGCAACTACGATCTGTTAGCCAAGTTCTGGCTGCCCGACGACGTCAATGTCGGCCGCTTCGTCTGCGACGAGGTGCAAACCATCGCCGGCATCAAGGACACCTCCACCATCATCGCCTTCAAATGCTTCACCGAGGACGATTTTGCCTCCTGACGAACAGACCGCAGCGGCCGCCGGGCAGTCCCGCGCCAAGCTGGCGCTCCGGGCCTGGCTCGAGATCCTCGCCTGCCGCAAGCAGATCGACGGCCAGCTTCGCCGCCGGCTGCGCGACCGCTACCGGAGCACCCTGCCGCGCTTCGACGTCGCCGCCGCGCTCTACCGCCACCCGGACGGGCTGACCATGGGCGAGGTGGCCAGGCATCTGATGGTCACCAAGGGCAACATCACCGCCATCGCCGCGCCGTTGGAGGCGGAAGGGATCATCGAGCGCGAACGCTCGGGCCGCGACCGCCGCTCGCAGATCGTCAGGCTGACCAAGCAGGGCCGCCGCTCCTTTGCCGCGCGCGCCAAGGTGCATGAGGGCTGGATCGAGGAGCTGTTCTCCGGCCTGACCACCGACGAAATCGCCGAACTCGACCGGCTGCTTGCCAAGCTCAACGGGCCTCTGAAGGACTCGGCAGGCACGGACGACTAGATCTCGACCGCTTCGCCTACGACATCGGGCATGGGGTACTTCACGCCGCTGGCGCAGTTGAACAGCATAGCTTCCTCGTTCGCGCCGATGCGGCCATCGCGCCGGGCCGCCCTGTAGGCGGCATAGGTCGAGGCGCCTTCCGGACACACCAGCAAGCCCTCGCGGCGCGTGAGCTCGGCCTGGGTCGCGAGGATGGTCTCATCGTCGATGGCGATGGCGAAGCCGTTTGACGCGCGAATTGCCCGCAAGATCAAGAAGTCGCCGATCGGCGCAGGCACGCGGATGCCGGCGGCGACGGTGGCGGCGTCCTGCCAGGGCTCCGCATGGTCGGCGCCCTCATCAAAGGCGCGCACGATGGGCGCGCAGCCGGTGGACTGGACCGCAACCATGCGCGGCCGCTTCGTCCCGATCCAGCCCAGTGCCTCCATCTCGTCGAACGCCTTCCACATGCCGATCACGCCGGATCCGCCGCCGGTGGCATAGACGATCACGTCGGGCAGGCGCCAGCCGAGTTGTTCGGCCAGCTCGTAGCCCGTCGTCTTCTTGCCTTCGACCCGGTAGGGCTCCTTGAGGGTCGAGATATCGAACCAGCCATGTTCTTCCCGGCCTTCCGCGATCAGCCTGCCGCAGTCGTTGATATGGCCGTTCACCTGCTGCACATGGGCGCCGTAGAAGGCGATCTCGCGCAAGGTGATGGCCGGCGTATCGACGGGGCAGAAGACGGTAATGTCCATCCCCGCCCGGGCGCCGTAAGCGGCGAAGGCCGCGCCGGCATTGCCGTTTGTCGGCAGGGCCGCCTTGGTCACGCCAAGCTCCCTGGCCATGGAAAGCGCGAGGCCGAACCCGCGCGCCTTGAAGGAGCAGGTCGGCAGCCGCGATTCGTCCTTCATGAAGACCCGGCCCGACGGCTCGACACGGTCGAGCGGCACGATCGGGGTCATGCATTCGCCGAGCGAAACCATATTGGCGGGATCGGTGAGCGGCAAAACCTCCCGGTAGCGCCAGAAATTCTCCGGGCGGCTCTGCAGGTCTTCCCGATGCACCGCCGCGCGGACCGCCGGCAGATCGTAGCGCACCAGGAGCGGCTTTCCGGCGGGCGACAGGTTATGGAGCTCGCCTGCCGGCACGCGCGCGCCGGTGGCGCTGCATTCAAGGTGGCTTACGAAACTGGACCACTCCGCAGCGCGATCAGCCGCCAACGGTTGGCTCGCGGACATGCGGAGCTCCCTCGATTCCCGCATCGTCTTTAGGCCGAAGAGCGGGCCGGCGTCAACGTTGTGCCCC
>JAKSBY010000543.1 GCA_022360855.1 Sphingomonadales bacterium
CTCCCCGGTCTGGCCGATATCCGTGCCGATGCCGTGGGCGCTGTTGAGAAACAGGCCGGCGCTCTCCAGCGCGTCGAACTCGGCGTTGACGTCGTAGAGACCGGCCCGCAACGACACCGCGTCCTCGAACAGGCGGTGTTCGAGCCAGGCCTCGTAGAGCCGGAAGGCCGCGACCGGCGCCTCGATATTGCTGACCACCTGGGCATCGCCGACGAGGCCGTCCGAAAACGCCGTACCGTTGTTGTAGAGCCCATACAGAAACAGCGTCGTATCGGCCAGGCCCACGGCGCGGCCCAGATCCGCCTCGAGCGTCAGATCCAGATTATCCAGATAACGCACCCCACGCGACACACCGCCCGAAACATTCGATAGAACATCCGAAACATACGCCGCTTCAAACGAAACACCACGACCACCCGTATCCGAACGGGCGTCCGGAGCGGCACCGCAAGCCGCCGCAATCGCCAATAACCGCATCGATCCTCCCTTCACGCAACCGGCAGGCTCTGTCCCGCGCCGGCACAGCGTGACGCAACCGGCAGCTCGGCGCCTAGATCACATTCGTGTCTGCAGCGGTGCGCGGTGAGCACCATACGCAGGCCCATCACCCGTCTTCGGGCGGTTTCGAGAGCAGTTTGCGTCCGGTGAACATGGCGGAAACGAGCGCGCCGCCATTGCGTACCTCGGAGACCGCGACGCCGCCGATATGGCCAACGACCAGGACCATGAGGACGTAAAAGCCGTATTCATGAACCAGCACGAAGGGCGATCGGAATGCCAGCATCTCACGATAAGCGGCCGCATCGACGAGATCGGGCCTGTACGGCAGCACATCCGCCGGAGCGACGCCGGCCGCCGCGACCCATTCGGCGATCCACGGCCCGAGCGGCGGGAAGTAGATATCCGTTCCAGCAAGAACCAGGCCGGTGCAGGCCATCGCCAGCAGGACCGCCAGCATCAGCGTGACCGACACCCGGGCGAGCGGGCTGTGGCCAATATATTGGCGCCTCTCCCGCCACTCCCCCTGCCCGAGCGCGCGGACCGAAGGCAGCAAGGCACGCCAACGGGCATGCGGGGTGCCGATAAACGCCCAAACGACGCGCAGCAGCAGATTCGCTGCAAACACATAGCCGCACGACACATGCAGCACCTTCAGGAGCACCTTGCCGTCATTGGTCATGCCCAGCTCTTTGCTGAATAGAATGGCCGTGCCGAATGCCGAAAGCGCGATCACGGCCAACACGTTGATCCAATGAAACCAACGGACGACCGGGTCCCAGACCCGATACGTCGTGACGCTGTGCTCCTGTATCTCCATCGGCTCCATTCCTCCGCTTTCCCGCCATAGATTAACATCGCCCGGCGGCATGCGCTGTCGCGGCCGGGCCGGAAAGGCATCCGGTCGGTTCGGCAACGCAGGACCGCCCTGGCCCGCGCAAGCAACTCTCTGGTCCGCCGCAGCAAGCCGGCCGGCCGGCTTCTCTGATAACAATCGACACGCTCCCAACTGGAGGACGGGCCATGAAAATCCGGGTGCCGGTATGACGATGCCGCCCGCGCAGAGCAGCGAATCCGAGGATATCGACGGGGAAATCCAGCAGTTCATCTCCGCCATCCAGGCGGAGACGGCCAAGCATCCCCATTTCGCCGAGCTTGCCATCGCGGATCAACGCGCCATTCTGGAGGCGGTGCGCCACCCCTGGAGCCAGGGCGGCCCGGAGGCGAGCCGCGAAGACGTCAACATCACCGGCCCGGCCGGACGAATCCCCATCCGTATCATACGGGCCCAGGGGGCCCCGGCACCGCAACCGGCGCTCGTCTATTTCCATGGCGGCGGCTTCACCTTCTTCAGCACCCGGACCCATGACCGGGTGATGCGGGAATACGCGGCCCGCAGCGGCGCGGCCGTCATCGGCGTCGACTACGCGCTATCGCCCGAGGCCAAATTCCCGGTAGCGCTGAATGAAGCCGTGGCGGTGATCGACCAACTGGCCGAGACCGGCGCCGAGTTCGGAATCGACCCGGAGCGCATTGCCGTGGGCGGAGATTCGGCGGGAGCAAACCTGGCGCTCGCCGCGTCCCTCATTTTGCGCGACCGCGGCGACGGCAGCCGGGTCCGGGCGATGCTTCTCAACTACGGTTTTTTCGACGCCGACTTTTCGACCGCCTCCCACCGCCGCCACGGCGGACCGGGTGAGATTCTGACCACCGACGAACTGGCCGGCTACCTGCACAACTACGTGGGCGGAACGCCGCATGGCGACCATCCGCTCGTGCTGCCGATCCGCGCCGAGCTGCATGATCTGCCGCCGAGCTTTCATGCCATTGCCCAATGCGACCCGCTTGCCGACGGCATTCGGGCGATGGTCGCCAAGATGGAGGCCGCCGGCAACGACGTCAGCCACACGGTCTATGAAGGGGCGACGCACAGCTTCCTCGAAGCCGTCGCCGTCTCGCGCATCGCCGACCGCGCCTTTGACGAGGCCAGCGCCTGGCTGCGCGGACATTTTTCCGGGCCGCGGTAGGTCGCATGGTTGCCCTGCCCCGCCGCGAACGATCACTTTTTGTGCGCAAGTCGCTGGCGCGGATTCGGGCCGAATCCGGTGACGGGCATCTCGCCCGCACGCTGGGGCCCGGCCATCTGCTTCTGCTCGGAGTCGGCGCTATCGTCGGCGCCGGCATATATGTCATGACCGGCGCGGCGGCGGCGCATTTCGCCGGGCCGGCGGTGCTGATCTCGTTCGCCATCGCCGGCCTCGCCTGCGCCATGGCGGCGCTCTGCTATGCGGAGCTGGCCTCCACCATGCCGGTTACGGGCTCCGCCTATGTCTATGCCTATTCGACCCTCGGCGAACTCCCGGCATGGGCGCTGGGCTGGCTGCTGGTGTTGGAGTACGGCGTCGCCGGAGCGACCGTGGCGGTCGGCTTTTCCGGCTATTTCGTCAGCCTGCTCGCCAGCTTTGGCATTACCGTGCCGGCCTGGATCGCCACCCCCTTCGTGCAGTCGGTCCCGGCCACCGGCGGCTATGACTTCGTCACCGGCGGCGGGATCAATCTGATCGCCGCGATTGCCGTGCTCGTCATGGCCACGCCGCTGGTGTTCGGCCTGCGCCAAGCGGCCTGGGTCAACAGCTCCATCGTGGCGCTCAAGGTCTCGGTTCTGGTGGTCTTCGTGCTGTTCGGCATCCATGCAATCAATCCCGATGCCTTCACCCCGTTCATTCCGGAAAACGAAGGCGGCTTCGCCTATGGCTGGCCCGGCGTGTTCCGCGCCGCTTCGGTGATCTTCTTCGCCTATATCGGCTTCGAGACGGTCTCCACCGCGGCCGCCGAGGCGCGCAATCCGCAGCGGGACATGCCGGTGGGCATCCTCGGCGCACTCATACTCTGCACCGTGCTCTACATGGCGGTGGCCTCGGTCCTGATCGGCGTCGTTCCCCACCGGGCGCTGGGCGTGGCCGATCCCCTGGCCGTGGCGGTGGACGCTATCGGCAAGCCCTGGCTTTTGCTGTTCGTGAAGCTGGGCGCGGTGATCGGCCTGACGTCGATTCTGCTGTCGACAACCTACGGGCAGTCGCGCATCTTCTACGCCATGTCGCGTGACGGACTTCTCCCCCGCCTGTTCTCGAACCTGCATCCGAGGTTCCGCACGCCATGGCTGGGCACCGTCGTGATCGCCGGCGGCATGGCCACGGCGGCGGCCCTCCTGCCCATCACGCTGCTTGGCGACCTCATCAGCCTCGGCACGGCAACCGCCTTTGCCATCGTCTGCTTTTCCGTCAACTGGCTGCGCAACCGGCGGCCCGATCTGCCGCGGCCGTTCCGCGTTCCGCTCGGCGGCGTGAGGGTAGCCGGCTATTGGGTCGGGATCGTTCCCGCGTTCGGCGTTGTCATGTGTCTGGTGATGATCGCCCCGCTGGCTCTGGACATTGTGGAAAAGGCCCTGCACGGCAACCTCATTCCGGCGCTGTTGCTGGGCGGTTTCGCCGGCTGCGGCGCGGCGCTCTACCTGGGCTACGGCATTCGCCATTCCAGGCTCGGCCGTGGCCGAGCGGGCCGTCATGGCTGATCCTCTGCGCCGGCTCGCGGCACTAGATTGGCCGGCCTCCATCGCGGCGTCGGTGGCGGTGGAGCGCTGGCCCTTGCGCAAACCCTTCGTGATTTCCCGCGGCGTCGAGCGGGAGGCGGCGCTGGTCGTGGTCGAGCTGCGGGCCGGCGACACCGTCGGCCGCGGCGAATGCTGCCCGGTGCCCCGCTATGGCGAGA
>JAKSBY010000124.1 GCA_022360855.1 Sphingomonadales bacterium
GCGGCCGAGGCGGATGCGGCGGTCAAGGTCGTGGTGCTGGCGTCTGCTGCGCCCGGCGTCTTTTCCGCCGGCGCGGATATCGCCGAGTTCACCGAGATTGCCGCCGATCCCGAGCGGCGGCGCTCCAACCAGCGGGCCGTGCGCGCGGCCCAGGACCGGCTCATGCGCTGCGAAAAGCCGACCCTCGCCGAGATCGACGGCGCCTGCGTCGGCGGCGGCTGCGGCCTGGCGCTCGCCTGCGACATACGCCTCGCCTCGGGGCGCTCCCGCTTCGGCATCACGCCGGTCAAGCTCGGGCTGGTCTACAGCCTGGAGGACGCCAAGCGGCTGGTCGATCTGGTCGGCCCGGCCCACGCCAAGTCGATCCTGTTCACCGGCCGGCTGCTGGACGCGGCTGAGGCGGGGCGCATCGGCCTGGTCAACGATGTCATGAGTGTCGACGACCTCGGGCCGGCGGTCGCCAAACTGGCGGGCGAGATCGCGGCCGCGTCGCAATTCGGCGTGCGCGGCATCAAGCATATCCTCGGTCTGGTCCGCGACGGTCACGCCGCCGATACGCCCGAGACCCTGCAGATGTTCCTCGATGCCTATGACGGCGAAGATCTGGCCGAAGGCGTGGCCGCCTTCCTGGAAAAGCGCAAGCCGCGCTTTACCTATTCCTGACAAGAAGGGCTCCGCCCCTCCTGTCATGCTCGTGGAAACGGGCATCCAGACTGGCCTCGAAATGGATTCCCGCTTTCGCGGGAATGACAGGTTTTTTGGGAGGTGACGGTCGGCCTCCAACTAGGCCGACCGTCATTGGCGCTAGCTAGTGAGGTAGCTCACAAGATTGTCGAAGCTGGACGACCAGCCCTGGCCGTGCTTCTCGGCGGCGTCGGTGTCCAGGTGGTTCTCGTGCACCAGGTGGATCTTCGTCTTGCCGCCGATATCGATGAAGGTCAGCGTGACCAGGCTTTCATGGCCCAAGGAGCCGTCCTCCTGCTCCCAGGCCCAGCTCTCGACGATCCGCGACGGCGCGGAGATTTCCCGGTAGGTGCCGCACACCGTGTGGTTCTGGCCCTCGGCGTTGGTCATCACGATGCGGTAGGCGCCGCCGACCTTGGCGTCGACCTCGCAGGCGCTGACGGTCATGCCGACGGGGCAATGCCAGTGCATCAGGCGTTCGCGGTTGATGAAGCAATCGAACACCTCTTCGCGCGGCGCGTCGATTTCGCGGGTGATCTCCAGCCGCCTTTCCTCAACCAGTTGGGTTGCTGCTTCAGTCATTCGTCTCTCCTTTCTTCAGATAGTGTTCCAGATTATCCAGGGCCGATTCCCAAAATGTCCGTTGATCGTGCATCCAGTCCTCGGCGGCTTTGAGCGGCGTCGGATTCAGGCGGATGACGCGGAACTGCGCACGAACCTCGCGCTCGATCAGCCCGGCCTGCTCCAGCACCTTCAAATGCTGCGAGATCGCCGGCGGCGACATGCGGAAGGGCTTCCTGAGCTCGCCGACGGTGGCCTTGCCCCGGGCCAGCCGTTCGAGAATCGCGCGGCGGGTCGGGTCGGCAAGGGCAGACAGGGTGGTATCGAGGCTCGGGCTCATCAGTGATTCGCTTTTTACTTAATTAAGTAATATATTAATAATAAATTCGGTCAAGCGGGTCAAGAAGAAACCGTCACGGCCATCGGCTATTGCCGAACGGGCAGGTTCAGGCGGATCAGCTGATAAGCTGGGTGCCGGATATTGAAGGATGGCCATTGGGAGGAACTGGCCATGGGATGGAGACGGATGTCAGGTTTCTCCGTAGCCCGCCCTGAACTGCACGCCGATTCCCCGGCCGTCGCGGGTCAGGAATTCGATGCCGGCGGCTTCGAAGGTGTCTTTGAGGATTTTAAGTGTCGCCCGATGTGGCGAGGTCTTGCCGACTTCGAACTTACGGATGGCGGTGATGCCAATCTCTGAGCGTGCGGCCAATTCAACCTGTTTCCATCCGAGAAGGCTGCGTGCTGCACGGCATTGCTGAGGCGTTATCATGACGGGATATAAGCGGCGGACGTCATTGGCGTCAAACCGCTCAATTTCGGCTTGACAGAAAGAGTCTTTTAGATATTCTAGCGCTCTAAAAAGATTTTGCTTAAGCGGGCTCCGCAGGTGGTTGCACACCCACGAAGCCCTGACCACACCAACCTTTGAAGGAGATTGGCATGGCTAATCCATCCCATAGCATACCTGTACCTGATCCCGGAAACCCGGAACAAACATCCAACTCCGTTCGTCCTGAGCCTGTCGAAGGACCGGACGGCCGCTCAGGCTTCGACAAGCTCAGCCCGAACGGAATTCTGGACCGCCGCACCTTGCTCACCGGCAGCGCCGCGCTCACCGGGGCGGCCGCCGTTGCCGCAGCCGGTGCCGCCGCGGTTGCTGCCGATGCCGGCCTGGCC
>JAKSBY010000282.1 GCA_022360855.1 Sphingomonadales bacterium
CGGCCCCTGTCAGCATAGATTTTTGGAAATCATGGCAAGGGACGCGCGCCGCGTCCCAAGAGCCCAGACGCTACCATCGAAAAACCAGATGTCAAGAAAAACAGAGAGTTGCGCGTTTTTTTCAGATCGGCCCACTTTAGATCGGTCTTTAGATCGGTTTGACGATCGCCATGATGACGATGACGATCATCAGGATCGTCGGCACCTCGTTCACCGTGCGGTAGAACTTCTCCGTATGGCCGTTGGCGCCCTCGACAAAGCCGCGCCGCCAGCGCGCCAGAAGCATGTGGAACCAGGTCATACCGGCGACAAGGACCAATTTGACGTAGAGCCAGATACCGCCGCCCGACAGCGTTCCCGGCGCCGCGATCATCAAGAGCCCGAAGATCCACGCAGCGATCATCGCCGGGTTCATGATGATTCTCAAAAGCTTGGCTTCCATGGTCTGAAACAGCCGGTCCTGCTCGCTGCCGCGGGCCACCCGGGTGTGATAGGCAAACAGCCGCGGCAGATAGAAGAGGCCGGCCATCCAGGAGATCACCGCGATCAGGTGCAGCGCCTTGATCCAGAGATAGCCGTCCGCCAGCCAGTTCATGGCCTCGTCTCCCCGGCCGCCTGCGGGCATTTGCCGAAGCGCGCAGGGCAGATGCGCCCGCCGTCCCCCGAGATCAGATCGCCGCCTGCCAGAGCCGCCCGCACCAGCGTCCCAAGCGCCGTGATAAAGCCGGCGGAGACGCCGAGGGCCGCAACCCGCTCGTAGCGCGGGACGCCGGCAGCCTCGGCCAAACGGCGGTATTCGATATCCAGTTCGACCAAGGTTTCCGAATGCTCCGACACAAAAGCAATGGGCACGACGACGATGGCGATCCCGTCGGCGCCGGCGCGGCCGATCTCCGCCTCGGTCGAGGGCTCCAGCCATTTCAGGGGCCCGACCCGGCTTTGATAGCACACAACATGGTCTATGGTCCCGCGCCCGAGCCCAGCCTGCAACGCCGCGATCACGGCCGCCGCCGTCTGCTCGACCTGCCATTGATAGGGATCGCCGCCGTCGACGACCTTTTGCGGCAGGCCATGGGCGGAAAACAGGATGCGCGCCGGGCCCGCGGCCAACGCCGCTTCAACCACGGGCGCAATCGTCTCCATATGCGCGCCGACAAAGTCCGGCTGGCGCGGATAGCAGCAGACCGCGTGGACCGGGGCCTCGAGCCCGGCCTTTTCGGCATGCCGCCGCCAGTCCGCCAATGACGACGCCGTAGTCGTCGTGGAGAACTGTGGATAGAGCGGTAGGAGAACAATCTCGTCCGGTGAGAAGCCCTTGACGTCGGCCACCGTCTCCGCCGCAAAGGGGTGCCAGTAACGCATGGCGATGAAGACCTTCACTTCGCCAAGCTCGCCGAGCTCCGCCTCCAGGGCGCGCGCTTGCGCTTCCGTCTCGGGCAACAGCGGCGAGCGGCCACCGAGCTCGGCGTAGATCTCGCGGGCAACCGGCGCCCTGCGCCGCGAGATCAGCCGCGCCAGGAGCCAGCGCAGCGGTCCGGGGACCGACAGGATGGCCGGGTCGGAAAACAGATTCTGCAGAAAGGGCCGGATCGCCGCCGGCGAATCGGGCCCGCCGAGATTGAAGAGGATGACCGCGATGCGCTTGGCCATCGGATCACGACGCCCCGTGGCCGCGGATCAGCGCGCAAAGCGCCGCCACATGCTCCGGCGGCACGTCCGGCGTGATGCCATGGCCGAGATTGAAGATATGCGGGCGTCCGCGAAAGCCGTCGATGATGCGCTTCGCGGCGTCGGTCATCGCGTCGCCGCCAGCCACGAGCAGGACGGGATCCAGATTGCCCTGCACGCAAAGCCCCGCCGGCAGCGTCTCATGCGCCCAGCCGACCGGAACCGCCGTATCCAGCCCGACCGCATCGACGCCGGTCGCCTCCGCATAGCCGGCGTAAGAGGCCCCGGCGCCGCGGGGAAAGCCGATGACCGGTGTATCGGGGCAGGCCGCCTTGAGCCTGGCCACGATGTCGCGCACCGGATCGACGCACCAGCGCCTGAAGGCCGGCGCCGGCAAAGCGCCTGCCCAGCTGTCGAAGATCTGCACCGCATCGGCGCCGGCCTGGGCTTGCGCGATCAGATAGTCCGCCGTCGCATCGACCAGAAGATCGATCAGCCGGGCGAAACCGTCCGCATCGCCATAGGCCCATCTCTTGGCGGCGGCCTGGTCGGCCGAGCCACGGCCGGCCACCATATAGGTGGCCACGGTCCAGGGCGCGCCGGCAAAGCCCAAGAGCGCCGTCTCCGGCCCGAGCGCGCCTCTCACCCGACGCACGGTTTCGAGGACCGGCTGCAAATGCTCGCCCGCACGCGCCGCCGACAGGGCATCAAGCGCCTCGGTGTCGGTGACCGCCTCAAGCCTGGGCCCCTCGCCGGTCTCGAACCAGACCTTCTGGCCGAGCGCGTCCGGGATCACCAGGATATCGGAAAACAGGATCGCCGCATCCATGGCGTAGCGGCGGATCGGCTGCAGGGTCACCTCGGCCGCCAGATCCGGCGCATAGACGAGATCGAGAAAGGAGCCCGCCTCCGTTCTCAGTTCGCGATATTCCGGAAGATAGCGACCGGCCTGACGCATGAACCAGAAGGGCACGGTCTTCGGCCGGCTTCCGGTCAAAGCCTTGACGATCGGCGATGTCCGCGTTGTTTCACGCCTGATGGGTTCTGCCATACAGCAATAGACTCTATCTAATTATAAGAATCTTATAGTGTGTTGTTGGGCCTGTGGAAAATACGGATTAACCGTTTTCCCGCAAGGGTCCACAGATGTCGCGATCGTGCATTCTACGCTGAGCAGGAGGACACGGATTTCATCCCCGCTCATCAGGGTCTGTGAATAGAGGGCCCTGTGTATGTATATCTGCTCTGGCAAAATCCCGGTCCCGGGCATAACTTGCCCTCGTGGCGGCAATCGCCCGACTTTTGCACAAACCGTCCCCAGGCTCTTCAGGGATCGCCAACTCAAGACATGCGTCAGGCCTCTCAACATGGATAAAGCAACAGCCGACCAGCGCTTCCATATCCATATGGTCTCAGATGCCACGGGCGAGACCCTCGAATCCATGGCCAAGGCGGCGCTGGTGCAGTTCGAGGGCATCGAAACGGTCAAGCATTTCTGGCCCATGGTGCGCACGGCCGCGCAGATGGAGCGCATCATGCAGGATATCGCGGAGAAGCCGGGGATGGTGCTCTACACCCTGGTCAACAAGGAGATCCGCGCGGCATTGGTCCAGGGCTGCACGGAGCTCAAGCTGCCCATGGTCTCGGTGCTGGATCCGGTTATCGAGGCCTTGGGCGAATTCCTCGGTGCGAAGGCCACCGCGCAGCCTGGCCGCCAGCACGCGCTGGACCAGGAATACTTCAAGCGTATCGATGCGCTCGACTACACCATGACCCACGACGACGGCCAGCATGCGGACGATCTCGGCAATGCCGACGTCATCCTGGTCGGCGTATCGCGGACGTCGAAGACGCCGACGTCGATGTATCTGGCGATTCGCGGATTCAAGGTCGCCAATGTCCCGTTCGTGCCGGGCTGTCCCTTGCCGCCGGCGCTGTTGTCTGCCGAGGAGCCGCTGACCGTCGGCTTGACGACGAGCCCGGAACGGCTGATCCAGATTCGCTCCAACCGCTTGCGCATCATGAACGAAGACAAGCCAACCGATTACGTGGACCTTGAGACCGTGCGCCAGGAAGTGACTCAGTGCCGCCGGCTCTGCGGCGAACACGGCTGGCCGGTCATCGACGTGACGCGGCGGTCGATCGAAGAGACGGCGGCCTCGATCATCAATCTCTACTACACGCGGGCGGAAATGGAGCGAAATGGCTGAACCGCCGGCGCTGATCCTGGCCTCGGCGAGCCGGGTCCGTGCCCGGCTGCTCGCGAATGCCGGCGTCGACTTTGACGTCATGGCGTCCAATGTCGACGAAGACAGCGTCAAGGAAAGCATGCTGGCGGACGGTGCGAAACCGGAGGACGTGGCGGCCGCTCTGGCCGAACTCAAGGCAGTGAAAATCTCCGCGCGGCATCCGGACGCGCTGGTCCTCGCCGCCGATCAGGTGCTGGAGCTCGACGGCGCGCTCCTGTCGAAGCCGGCTGACATCCCGGCGGCGCGCGTCCATCTCGAGCGGCTGAGCGCACGGAACCACCGGCTGGTTTCGGCGCTCAACATCGCCGAAGGCGGCGCGCCGGTCTGGCGGCACCGCGCGCAGGCGGAGCTGACCGTGAGACCGCTCAGCGCCGAGTTTATCTCTTCCTATCTGGACGCGGTCGGCGATGCCGCTCTTTCGTCGGTCGGCTGCTATCAGCTTGAGGGCATGGGGGCCCAGCTCTTCAGCCGTATTGAGGGCGACTATTTCACCGTGCTCGGTCTGCCGCTCCTGCCGGTTCTCGATTATCTGCGCGCGCGCCGGGTATTGCCGTCATGACGTCACCGAATTCCGCCAAAGCCGGCGTTATCGGCCATCCGATCGGCCATTCGCTGTCGCCGGTTATCCATCGCCATTGGCTGAAGCAGTACGGCATTGCCGGCTCCTTCGAGCGTTTCGACGTCGCGCCCGAGGAACTCGGCGGCTGGATGGCGGGCATGGCGGACAGGGGACTCGGCGGGGTCAGCGTCACCCTCCCCCACAAAGAGACCGTCATGGCGTTCCTCGATCGTGTCGATGAGCGCGCGCGTGCCATCGGCGCGGTCAATCTCGTCGTCGCTGGCCCGTACGGTTTCGAAGGTCGCAACACCGATGGCTACGGTTTTCTCGCGCATCTGAACGACGCCTGTCCCGACTGGCCGGGGACGCGGCCGGCGCTGGTGCTCGGCGCCGGGGGTGCGGCCCGCGCGGTGATAGCGGCGCTGGCCGAGGCGCGGGTTCCGGAGATTCGCATCGCCAATCGCAGCCAGGATCGCCTTGCCGGCCTGATCGACGACTTTGATATGGCGCCCGTGAAAGCATGCTCGTGGCCACCCGGCGACGATGACCTCGAAGACATCGGCCTCCTGGTCAACACCACATCGCTCGGCATGGCCGGGGCGCCCGAGCTCTCGGTGGATCTGCGGCCCCTTCCGGAAGATGCGGTCGTCTACGACATCGTCTACCAGCCCTTGCGGACGATGCTCCTTGAGGCGGCCGCGGCGCGCGGGCTCCGCACCGTCGATGGTCTCGGCATGCTGATGCATCAGGCGGCGCCGGCCTTCGCCGCGTTTTTCGGCGTGCTGCCGGAGGTCGATACGGCCTTGCGCGCGGTGGTCTTGGAGGCCATGGTGCCATGATCGTCGTCGGCCTGACCGGCTCGATCGCCATGGGAAAAAGCGAGACCGCGAGGATGTTTCGCCGCCTTGGCGTTCCCGTCCTCGATTCCGACGCGGAGGTGCATCGGCTGCTCGGGCCGGGCGGCCGCGCCGTCCAAGCGGTGGCGGCGGCCTTTCCCGGCGTCGAGAAGTCCGGGGCCATCGACCGCCAGGCACTGGGCGCCAAGGTGTTTGGCAACGCGCGGGCGCGCCAGCGGCTCGAGGCGATCCTGCATCCGATGGTCCGAACGGCACAAAGACGATTCTTAAGTACTGCGGCGCGGCGGCGAGAGCGATTGGTGGTGCTCGACATCCCGCTGCTCTTCGAGACCGGGGCGGCGGCGCGGCTGGATGCTGTGGCGGTGGTTTCGGCGCCTGGCTTCATCCAGCGCCAGCGGGTATTGGCGCGGCCGGGCATGAGCGAAGGCAAGCTCGCCGGCATCCTGGCGGCGCAGATGCCGGATGAGGAGAAACGCCGGCGGGCGGATTTCATCATCCCGACCGGGCGCGGCAAGCGTGCGGCGCTCGATGCGATCAAGGCGCTCTGCCGGCGGCTTCGTCCCAAGCGGCCAAGGGCCTGGCCAGACCGGCTGCGGCAAAGTAGGATTCGCCCATGAGAGAAATCGTTTTCGATACCGAGACCACCGGCTTCGACGTCGACGAGGGCGACCGGCTGGTAGAGATCGGCTGCGTCGAGCTGATGAACAAGATCCCGACCGGGCGGCACTATCACCAATACGTCAATCCGGAGCGGGAAATGTCGCGCGGGGCCTATGAGGTACACGGCCTGTCGACCGAGTTCCTGTCCAAATATCCGATCTTCGGCGAGGTAGCCGAGGCGTTTCTGGAGTTTGTCGACGATGCGGCGCTGATCGCCCACAACGCGTCATTCGACATGAAGTTCATCAACTGGGAATTGGAGAATGTCGGGCTGAAGCCGATTCCCGCCTCGCGGTCCGTGGATACCCTGGCGATCGCGCGCGCGAAATTCCCCGGTGCGCAAAACAGCCTCGATGCGCTCTGCCGCCGGCTCGGCGTCGATAACTCCAACCGCGATCTGCACGGCGCCTTGTTGGATGCGCAGCTTCTGGCGGAGGTCTATCTGGAATTGATGGGCGGCCGGCAGCAGGGCCTGGCGCTGCAGCAAGCCGCGCGCGCGGTTACGGCTCCTACGGAGCGCAAGGCGCGGGAGCCCCGGCCCCATGCGCCGAGCGAAGCCGAGGCGGCCGCGCATGAGGCGTTCGTTGCGACGCTCGCGGACCCGATCTGGAGCCGCGGGACCTAGAGCAGGATTCTGCTAGTTGGCGTTGGCTGGGGTCGGCGTATCGCCGCCTCCGGCCGTGGCGTTGGCTTGGGCCTGCTCGAGCTGCTGGCGGTAGAGGCCGGCGAAGTCGATCGGATCCAGCATCAGGGGCGGAAATCCGCCGTCGCGCGTCGCGTCGGCGATCACGCGCCGGGCAAAGGGGAACAAGAGCTGCGGCGCCATCACCAAGAGGAATGGCTGGAGCTGGTCCTGCGGCACATTCTTAAGCCCGAAGAGGCCGGCATAAACGAGCTCGACGACGAAGGCGGAGCTTTCCTCATGGGTTGCCGAGGCCGACAGAGACAGCGAGACCTCGTAAACCTCGTCGTTGAGCTTGCGGCCGTTGACATTCACATTGACGTCGATCTTGGGCTTGGCGTTGGCAAGCTGCTGCAAGGTTTCCGGCGCGTTCGGATTCTCGAAGGAGAGGTCCTTGATATATTGGCCCAGAATGCCCGCCTGGGGCGCATCGGTCGTAGCGCTGGCGCCAACCGGCGCCTCGCCGGCCTGGCCGTTATCTTTGTCGTTCATGAGAGTCTTTCCAAATTTTCCGGCCCTTGGGCCCGTCTCGAGAAGTCGCGTGTGGCTATCACGTCTCGCGGGCGCGTACAAGGCCCCGCGTAAATCTCAGCGGCCCGGCGGCAGGCGCTTTTCCGGGGCGTCGGTTGGGCCCGTCGTATCGACGGTGTAGTCGGCCTCGATAATCGTCACACCGCCGTCGGTTTGCTTGGCGCGACCGGCGAAGCGGGAGAGTATGGCGCGGCCGAGCCGGAGCCGCGCCGGCGGAATCAGCAGCACCACGCCGAGAAGGTCGGTCACCAGACCGGGGATCGCCAGGGCGATGCCGGCGAGCAGCAAAAAGAAGCCATGCACCAGGCTTCCCACCGGCGGCTGGCCTTCGTTGATCTGGGCCTGCATCTGGCGCATCACGCCGATGCCCTGGTTGCGCGCAATGGCCAGGCCGATGAAGGCGGTCGCGAAGGTGGCGGCAATGACCGGGCCGGCGCCGATCTCGGCGCCGATCTCGATAAATACGAACAATTCGACGACCGGTACGGCGATCAGCGCCAGCAAAATAATAAGCGGCATGCTTGTTCTTTCTTCGGATGTATCTTATCTATCATAGATCGTGAGCGGAAAACCCGCGGCCGCGGCACACGACTTTTGCGTTAGCCGCTTTGAGCGGAATCTCCTTAGGACGCCCCCTAGATGTAGGCATTGGCGTCGGGTTTTGCCAGGGCCGGGCGCTCATGAGGGTTTCGACCGGTGATTTCGGCGGTGAATGATGGGTAACGGCTTCGAGTTCTGGGACATTATCCTTGTGGCGATGATCGCCGCCTTTATCGGGCTGCGGCTCTACAGCGTTTTGGGCCGACGCACCGGAAACGAGCCGCCCGCATCGCCGGACGGCCTCTCGCCGCGGCGGACATCCCTGCCGGATGCGGCAAGCCCGGACTATGGCCAGGTCCCAAGCCACGCCGAGGAAGAAATCCGCCGCTATGCGGACGCGCCGGAGATTCGCAAGGGCCTTGAGGAGATTTTGCGCCTCGACCCGAGCTTCGACGTCGAGGGCTTCATCGACGGCGCGCAGAAGGCCCATGAGCTGATCCTGGAGGCGTTCTGGGCCGGCAAGCTGGAAGAGGTCGAGCCGTTCTTGAGCAAGAAGGTGCGCGACGGCTTTCTCGCTGCCGTCGATGCCCGGGAATCCGCCGGCCACAACCTGGAAAACCGGATCGTCGACCGCTCCGCCTGCGATATCGAGACCGCGCGGGTAACCGGCGGTGTTGCGGAGATCGTCGTCCGCTTCGTCTCCAACATCATCAACATCATCCGCGACCGCGACGGCAATCTGGTGGAGGGCGACCTGAGCGACACTGTGCAGGTGACCGACATCTGGACCTTCGCCCGCGAGCCGGCAAGCGCGGACCCCAACTGGACCTTGGTGGCCACACGGGCCGGCTGAGCCCCCTCTCGAAGCGGGCGATTCGATGATTCGCCTCATTTCCATTGCGATCCTGGTAGCCGCGGCGGCGGCGCTCGTCGCGCTCAGCCTTCTGCCATCGCGGGCGCCCGAGGCCGAGCTCCGCTTCAAGGCGGTGTCCTTCGCCGATCTCGAGGGCTGGCGGAGCGACGACCACGGCGCTGCGCTGGGGGCGTTTGTCGTGTCCTGCCGCAAGCTGGCGACGCTTCCCGAAACCCGCCCCATGGGCGCAGGGCTGGGGCGTGTCGGCGACTGGCTCGACGCCTGTCGGACTGCCAAGGGTGTCGAGGCGGCACGCGCGCGGCAGTTTTTTGAGAACGAATTTCGGCCTTTTGCGGTTTCGGCGCGGCGCCGGGAAAAGGGCCTCTTTACCGGCTACTACGTGCCCGAGCTCGACGCCCGGCGCGCGCCG
>JAKSBY010000190.1 GCA_022360855.1 Sphingomonadales bacterium
CATCTCAGAGAAAACGGAAAACCACACAAGATCGCAATCACCGCCGTCATGCGAAAAATGATCGTCGCTCTCAATCAAATCACAAAAGAAAAACGTAACTGGAAACCAGCCTAAACACAGTTGCTTGATCGGCGAATCCATTTGGGTGCAGCCGAGGTGGTTTCACCATGGACCCGCCGGTCAAGCCGGCGGGTGACGGGGAGGGTCTGGCTTAGCAAAACTGCCTCTCTTGACTTTGGTCATTGTCTGCGCTTGGCGCGGTTATACATATTGTTGATGGTTCAATACCCGGTGGGCATTGGACCGGGCCTGCGGAAATGCTATCAAAAAGGGCTTAGCGGACGCGTTGGTGCGTCAGTTTGTCAACTGATTGGTAACTAAAGAAGATTTTACTAATACGTGCCGGGGGGCTGGCGTTAGGATCTGGCGGCGAGGGACATATGACCAACTACGATCAGATTTTTCAGGACGCGATCCTCTCGGTAAAGGGCGAAGGCCGTTACCGGGTCTTCACCGAGATCGCGCGTCGGCGCGGGCATTTCCCCGAGGCCATCCGCTACACCGAGACCGGTGAGCCCAGCGACATCACGGTGTGGTGTTCGAACGATTATCTCGGCATGGCGCAGCATCCCAAGGTGACGATGGCCATGCATCAGGCCATCGACCAGTTCGGCGCCGGCTCGGGCGGCACGCGGAATATTTCCGGCACGCATCACTTCCACGTGGTCCTGGAGCGCGAATTGGCCGACCTGCATGGCAAGGAAGCGGCGCTGATCTTCACCTCGGGCTATATCTCCAACGAGGCGACGCTCTCGACCCTGGCCAGGATCCTGCCGGGCTGCATCGTCTATTCAGACAGCCTGAACCACGCGTCGATGATTGCCGGGATCAGAAATTCCGGTGCCGAGAAGCGCATCTTCCGCCACAACGACGTGGCGCATCTGGAAGAACTCCTGAAACAGGATGATCCGGAAGCGCCCAAGCTCGTCGCCTTCGAATCGGTCTATTCGATGGATGGCGACATCGCGCCGATCGCCGACATCGCGGCGGTGGCAAAGAAATACGGCGCGCTCACCTATCTCGATGAAGTCCACGCGGTTGGCCTCTACGGCCCACGCGGCGGCGGCGTTGCCGAGCGTGAGGGCGTCGTCGACATGATCGACATCATCGAAGGCACCTTCGCCAAAGCCTATGGCGTTATGGGTGGCTATATCGCCGCGTCGCAAAACCTGGTGGACGTGGTGCGCAGCTATGCGCCGAGTTTTATCTTCACCACGTCGCTTTGCCCGGTGCTGGCGGCCGGCGCCTTGGCCAGCATCCGCCATCTGAAGTCCAGCAATGTCGAGCGCGAACGCCATCAGGAGCGCGCCGCACGCCTGAAGGCCCTGCTCAAAGAGGCCGGGCTTCCGGTCATACGCTCGGAGAGCCATATCGTCCCGGTTCTGGTCGGCGACCCGGTGCTCTGCAAGAAGATCAGCGATATTCTGCTGGACGAGTTCGGGATCTACGTGCAGCCGATCAACTATCCGACCGTTCCGCGCGGGACCGAACGTCTCCGCTTCACGCCGGGGCCGCTTCATACCGACGCCATGATGGAAGAATTGATCGACGCGCTCGGCGAGGTATGGGAGCGCCTCAAGGTTCGCCGGGCCGCCTGACACGCGAATGGCCGAGCCAGACGACGGCTATATCGTCGAATTCCGGCAAGTCGCCGGCATCACCAAGGTCTCGGCAATCGACCCGGCCACGGGCACGGAGGTCTCAATCGTCGGGGCGCCGGGCGCGACGCAAAAGCAACTCTCGGACTTGGCGATCCAGAAACTGGTCTACGTCTTGCGGAAGAAGTCCGGCTAGGCGAACGGGCGAGCTATTTCTTGGTTTTCTTGCCGAGTCCGATCTGTTTGGCGAATTCGGAGCGCCGCGCGGCGTAGTTCGGCGCGACCATCGGGTAATCGGGGGGCAGTTTCCACTTGGCCCGGTACTCGTCCGGCGACAGATTGTAACGTGAGCGCAGATAGCGCTTGAGCATTTTCAGTTTCTTGCCGTCTTCCAGGCAGATGATGTAGTCGGCCGTAATGGACTTTTTGATCGGCACGGCGGGCGTGGGCTGCGGTTCGGTAACGCCCGCAGCGTCGGACGCGAGTTTTTGGAGCGTCTGATAAACCGTAACAATCACGTCTGGCAAAGTCGCCGCCGGCACAGGATTATTGGTTACGTAAGCCGAGACAATGTCAGTGGCCAGTTGTAGGGCTTCTTCCTTTGACAATCGTTCGTTAATAGTCGCCGGCATCGTTAGAGAACCTCACCTAGTACTTAAGTTCGCAGTGTTTTTACATGCTTTTAATTCCATTTCAACTACCGGGGCGATCTACAATCGGAATTTCCAGTACTTTTTTCAGATTAGCCGGAATGTCCCGCCAGGCGAGGTGGATCGAGGAATCTGGGATTTCTGGAAAATCGACACCAATCGTAGCGTTAGCTTGGCCTCCTTCGCCAACATATGGTATGACCTCGCGCGCATTTTCGATCGCTCATGTTTCAGGGCTATTGGGTGCGGGGTGTAGTTCGGACCGGCGCGCGGTCGCGTTGCCGGTACGCCAGACGAGGCATTCGGTGAAATGGCGTCCAACACAATTGCTATCGCGTCGGACCACGCGGGGTACGACCTCAAGTCTTTGATCCAAAAAGAGCTTGAGGGTCGCGGACTGGAGGTCATCGATCTCGGCGCGCATGGGACGGAGTCGGTCGACTATCCGGATTACGGACGCGCCTTGGCCGAGGCGATCGAGAACGGCCGGGCCGCTCGCGGTGTGGCCGTTTGCGGATCCGGTGTGGGCATCAGCATCGCCGCGAATCGCAGCCCCGCCGTGCGCGCGGCACTGTGCACCGATGGGCTGACGGCGCGTCTTGCGCGCCAGCACAACGATGCCAACGTTCTCGCGCTTGGAGCCCGGCTGGTCGGTGTCGAGACGGCAATGGACTGCCTCGATGCATTTTTGGAGACGGAATTCGAAGGCGGACGGCACGCGCGCCGGGTCGCCAAGCTTGATGCGGGGTGCTGAACCCGGCCCTCCCTTGCCCCACGCTGAAGTAGGAAGTTAGGAAAACCTTGTATGACATTGGCAAATAAAGAGCAGATGGAATCAAATAGTCGGTTTTTTTCAGCGGAGCTGGCGGAATCGGACCCGGAGCTGAACCGGGCGATTGCCGGTGAATTGGATCGTCAGCAAAACCAGATCGAGCTGATCGCCTCGGAGAACATCGTCAGCCGCGCGGTTCTCGAGGCGCAGGGCTCCGTGCTGACCAACAAATATGCCGAGGGCTATCCGAACCGGCGCTACTATCAGGGCTGCGCCCATGTCGACGTCGCCGAGGCGCTGGCGATTGACCGCGCCCGGCAGCTCTTCGACTGCGAATTCGCCAATGTGCAGCCGCATTCCGGCGCGCAGGCCAACGGCGCGGTCATGCTGGCGCTGCTCAAGCCGGGAGACACGATTCTCGGGATGTCGCTGGCCGCCGGCGGTCATCTTACCCACGGCGCGCCGCCGGCGCTCTCGGGCAAATGGTTCAATGCCGTGCAGTATGGCGTACGCCGGGAGGATGCGCTGATCGATTTCGACGAGGTCGCGTCACTGGCCCAAGAACACAAGCCCAAGATGATCATCGCCGGCGGCTCGGCCTATCCAAGAGTCATCGATTTCGCCCGCTTTCGCGAGATCGCTGATTCCGTAGGGGCCTATCTTCTGGTCGATATGGCGCATTTCGCCGGCCTGGTTGCCGGCGGCCTTCACCCGAGCCCCATGACCCAGGCCCATGTGGTGACGACGACGACTCACAAGACCCTGCGCGGTCCGCGCGGCGGCATGATCCTCTCCAACGACGCCGACCTCGGCAAGAAGATCAACTCCGCCGTTTTCCCCGGCCTGCAGGGCGGGCCGCTGATGCATGTGATTGCCGCCAAGGCGGTTGCCTTTGGGGAGGCGTTGCGGCCCGGATTCAAATCCTATTCCCGGCAGGTTGTCGAAAACGCCAAGGCCCTGGCCGCGAAAATGCTGGAGAACGGCTGCGATGTCGTCTCGGGCGGCACCGACACCCATCTCCTGCTGGTCGATCTCAGGCCAAAGGGCCTGACCGGCAAGGCCGCGGACGAATCGCTCGAACGCGCGCATATCACCTGCAACAAGAATGGCGTACCGTTTGACCCCGAGAAACCGTTCATTACCTCCGGCATCCGGCTCGGCACGCCGGCCGGGACGACGCGCGGCTTCGGGGTCGCGGAATTCCGGCAGATTGGCGACTGGATCACCGAGGTGCTGGACGGCTTGGCTGCAAACGGCCAAGATAACGGTGCTGCGGAGGCCAGCGTCAGGGCCAAGGTAGCTGAGCTTTGCCGTGCGTTTCCGATTTATCCTGACGGATAGGCGGAATCTTGGGGGAGGGGGCCTTGCGAGGGCTGCCGGAATGACAAAACAAGAATAAGACGAGTGGGCTATGCGCTGTCCGTTTTGCGGTAACGAAGATACACAGGTCAAAGATTCACGGCCAACGGAAGACAATTCGGCGATTCGGCGCCGGCGCTACTGCCCCGCCTGCGGCGCACGGTTTACGACCTTCGAGCGGGTGCAACTGCGCGAGCTGACGGTGATCAAGAAGACCGGGCGTCGCGTGCCCTTTGACCGCGACAAGCTGGAACGCTCGGTCAATATCGCTTTGCGCAAGCGGCCCGTGGAGCCGGAGCGCATCGAGCGCATGGTGAACGGGCTCGTGCGCCGGCTCGAATCGATGGGCGAAAGCGACATCCCGGCGGAGACCATCGGCAAGCTTGTGATGGAGGGCCTGGAGAGCCTGGATCAGGTGGCCTATGTGCGTTTTGCATCGGTATACCGGAACTTCCGCGAGGCCTCGGACTTCGAGACCTTTGTCGGCGAAATGACGAGCGGTGACGGCTCGGACAACTAGACCTTGAGCGATTACAGCGATTCGGACCGCCGGTTCATGGCGGCTGCGTTGGCCCTGGCCCGGCGCGGGTTGGGCACCGTGTGGCCCAACCCCGCCGTCGGCTGCGTCATCGTGCGCGGGGGTCGCATCGCCGGCCGCGGCTGGACGCAGCCGGGCGGCCGGCCGCATGCCGAGACCGAGGCGCTGCGCCGCGCCGGGGCGGCGGCACAGGG
>JAKSBY010000276.1 GCA_022360855.1 Sphingomonadales bacterium
CTCGCGGCAGCTCGACGAAAAGGCGGAGAAGGACTGATCATGGGCGCTGCGGTCGGCAATGGAGGCGCGCGCCTCAAACCCCGCCACTACCGCCCGATGGCGGAGATCAACGTCACGCCCTTTGTCGACGTCATGCTGGTGCTCCTGATCGTGTTCATGGTCGCCGCGCCGCTTCTGACCGTGGGCGTGCCGGTGAACCTGCCGGAAACCGCGGCGCGTCCGCTGGCTGAAGACCAAGAGCCCCTGCAGGTCACCATCGATCAAAAAGGCGCCATATTCCTGGAGGAAACTGAGATCACATTGGCCCAACTGGTGCCGCGGCTGCGCGCGATCTCCCAGACCAAGACCGACGCGCGGATCTACGTGCGCGCCGACCAGGAGCTGCCCTACGGGCAGGTCATGCAGGTGATGGGCGTGATCAACGCGGCCGGCTTCAAGAAAGTGGCACTGGTCACCGACCGGCCCTAGTGACGGGCGAAAACGTGGACGAGTTTCGCATAGGATTGATCTTTTCGGCGGCGATCCATATCGGATTGATCGCCGTCGGGGTCGTCGGCATGCCCGACATGTTCCGTAAGGCGCCGGAAGTGCCGGAAATCGTGTCTGTGGAGCTCGTGCAGATCGCCGAGGAGATCAAAACCAAGGAGCAGCCGCCAGCGGTCGAACAACCGGAGCCGGCTCCGCAAAGAGCCGCGCGGGAAGAGACTGCGTCGAGCGCCGAGGCGGTTCCGCCGCCCAAGGCGAAGCCCGTTAAACAGGCAAAAGCGGAGCCGGAACCCGCCCGCGAGCTGGTTCCGCGCACGCCGCCTCGTGTGAAGCCGAAAAAGCCGAGCCGCTTCGATCCGACCCGTCTGGCCGCGCTCATCGACAAATCCATCGAGGACAAGCCGGAGCCGAAGCCCAAGGCGCCCGAGCCGACCGACAAGCTGGAAGAGGCGGTGGAGCGGTCCCGCATCGCGGCGCTGCAGTCGCAGGTCGAGACTGCCACCATGCAGAGCCTGGTTCGCGAGAAAATGCGGGGCTGCTGGAGCCTGCCGGCCGGGGCAAAGGACGTTCATAAATTCCGCGTCAGCATCCGACTTTCTCTGACGCCTGAGGGCCGGCTTCAGCGTCCTCCCCAAATCGTCGAAAAGACCCGTATGTATGACGACGACTTTTTCCGCGTCTTTGCGGAGTCCGCGGCACGCGCGGCACAAATCTGCGCGCCCTACGAGTTGCCGAAAGATCGCTACGAGGTTTGGAAAAACATGGAGCTCGTGTTCGATCCGAGCGAGATGGTGGGTTAGCCGATTGGTCCACACAGAAAGTTGAACTTGCCAAGACCCACGGAACCGACTTACCACGTAGCAGCCGAAGAGGAGTTCATTAGGGAAGAGTTCGTGAAAAAAGAGACGACGGTTCGGGGAGGTTTGTGGGCGCTGGTCATCTTGGCCGCCTGCGGTTTGTTCGCGGCACCCGCCCACGCAGTCTTAAGAGTTGACATCAATCAGGCGCATGTCGCGCCTTTGCCCATCGCCGTCGTCGACCTGCCGGCGGCCGGCGAGGGCGTGACGCATGCGGGTACGCTGGCTGAGATCGGAGCAAGTATCTCTGGCGTTATCCGCGCGAATTTGCAGCGTTCCGGGCTGTTCGAACCGATCGACACCGAGGCCTTCATCTCGACGCCGGGGCCCAATCAGGTGCGCCCGCGGTTCGGCGATTGGCGGGCGATCTCCGCGCAGGCCCTGGTATCGGGCCGCATTGCCCTCGAGGCCGACGGCCGCATCCGCATCGAATTCCGTCTGTGGGACATATTCGCCGAAAGCCAGATGACCGGGCTGCGTTATCTGGCGCCACCGCAGAATTGGCGCCGCATCGCGCATCTGATCTCCGACGCCATTTATCGCCGGCTGACCGGCGAGGCGGGCTACTTCGATACCCGCATCGTCTATATCGCGGAAACCGGCCCGCAGACCGAGCGCGTCAAGCGCCTCGCCATCATGGACCAGGACGGCTACAACCACCGCTTCCTGACCAACGGCAACGATCTGGTGCTCACCCCGCGCTTCTCGCCGAGCCGCCAGGACATTACCTACATGGCCTATTACAACGATAAGCCGCGGGTCTATCTCTACAATATCGAGAGCGGCAAGCACGAGGTCTTGGGTGATTTCCCGAACATGACCTTCGCCCCGCGCTTTTCGCCGGACGGCAACCGGGTCGTCATGAGCTTGGCGGAAGACGGTAATTCGGATATCTACGCCATGGACCTGCGCACGCGCCGGGTCCGCCGGCTGACCGCCCATCCGGGCATCGATACCTCGCCCTCCTACTCGCCGGACAACCGCAACATCGTCTTCAACTCCGACCGCGGCGGGTCGCAGCAGCTCTACACCATGCGGGCCGATGGCTCGAACATCAAGCGCATCTCCTTCGGCTCGGGCCGTTACGGGACGCCGGTGTGGTCGCCGCGCGGCGATCTGATTGCCTTCACCAAGATCGGCAATGGCAAGTTTCGTATCGGCGTCATGCGGCCCGATGGATCGGGCGAGCGCCTGTTGACCGATACGTATCACGATGAAGGGCCGACCTGGTCGCCCAACGGCCGCGTCCTGATCTTTTTCCGCCAGGAAAGGTTCGATGCGCAGGGCCGCGGCGGCCGTGCCCGGCTGCGCTCGATCGACCTGACGGGCTATAACGAGATGGAGTTGCAGACGCCCTTCGATGCCTCCGATCCGGCTTGGTCACCCCTGCTGCCCTAAATCGATCCTCCCGTCGTGCCAATTCGAACCGCTAAGCGTAATAAAAACCTAACAAATCGCGTTCGAATCGCGCCTTGATCCTTTGATTTCCGCTGGATATAGTGCTCGGGCACAAGAAACCGACGTGGGGCAGAAAGGGCCTGCGCCCGTTCCTTTTTAGGGGTGGCTGGACGCAGCTCGGCCGAGAGTCGGAGAATCAATGCGTCGTTTCCTCTGGAAAGGGACAGAATAAATGGAACTAAGAAGCCTTGGCTTTAGAGCCCTGTGTGTCGCGGCTGCGGCGCTTTTAATCTCGGCCTGTGCGAATACCGGAAATACGGGGGGAGCAGATCCTACGCCGGTTGAGCCCGTGGCAGAAACCGAGCCTACGGAAACGCCGGCGGTCGAAACGCCGGAAGTGACTGCTGTACCTCTCGATGCCGGCCCGCCCGCCGGAAGCCAGGAATCGCTTGTTGCGGCCGCGGGCGATCTGGTCTTCTTCGAGTTCGATAAGTCCGACCTCGATTCCGACGCACGCCAGACCCTGCAAAGGCAGGCTGATTGGCTGCGCGCGAATGCGGGCGTCACGGTCACGGTCGAGGGGCACTGTGACGAACGCGGCACCCGCGAATACAACATCGCTCTCGGCGCGCGCAGGGCGACTGCGGTGAAGAATTATCTGGTCGCGCTCGGTATCGACGGCGATCGGATTTCGACCATCTCTTATGGTGAGGAACGGCCCGCGGTTCCCGGATCGCGCGAAAGTGCCTGGGCGCAGAATCGCCGCGGCGCCACCGTCGTAGATGTGCTGAACTGATTTCAACGCCGGGCGGGCCCGCCCGCTCCGGTCGCGTGAATTGAAGCCCCGCGCCACTTTTTTGCCGAACTCTCATGTTTGGTGGCGAGTGGAGCGGGGCTCGATTTTTAAGCTGGCCCCGAAGGCCTCGAAGATATGCCTCTGATGTTCAGGTTGCTCGCCGCATTTTTCTGTATTGCCGTTATCGCCGTCGTCGCGTTCGAAATCCCGGCAATGGCGCAGTCCGAGGCCACGTCCATCCGCGAGATCAATCGTGAGATCGACCGGCTGAAACGGCAGTTGCGCGCGGTTCAGCGGCAAGTCTTCGCCGGCACGCCCGGCTCCGAGTTCGAAAACCTTGAGCCCCTGGCGCCGGCGGGCGATCAGGCGCCGGCGCCCAATCCCGCTCTGATCGCCAATATGGAAGTGCGCATCGGCCAGCTCGAAACCGAGCTCAGAACGCTGACCGGTCAGCTCGAGATGATCAGCCACGCGCAAAACCAGCTCATGCGCCGCATCGATGTGCTGCAGAGCGATCTGGAATTCCGCCTCAACGCGCTGGAACAGGCGCCGCGCGTTACCGCGAGCCAGGACGCCGGAACCGATGATGCGGTGACCGGCGCGGAACCAGACGCCCGACAGGCCGCCGTTGCCGATGCCGTGCCGGCCGGCGCCTTGCCGGAAGGCTCGGTGCAGGAGCGGTACGACTTCGCGTTCGGATTGCTGAAGCGCGGCGATTTCGCCAGGGCCGAGGCGGCCTTCATGGCCTTTATCGAGGCGCATGGTGACGATCAGCTCGCCGGCAACGCCCAGTATTGGCTGGGCGAGACCTATTACGTGCGGCGGGACTACCCGCGCGCCGCGTCTGCCTTTCTGAAAGGGTTTCAGGACCACAGGAACGGCGCGAAGGGGCCTGACAGCCTTCTGAAGCTCGGGATCAGTCTGACCAATCTCGACCAAAAGGAAGAGGCCTGCGCGGCATTTGAAGAGTTTGAGCGCCAATACACGGCGCCACCCCAACCCATGAAAGACCGGCTGGCCAGCGAAAAGTCTCGCGCGGGCTGCTCTTAGGTGCCGTAGCCTGTTCTCATGGGCATGGATTCCATCACCGGAGAAGAATTCGTCGAGCTGATGCGTCAGGTCGGGCTCGAACCCGGCAGCAAGACGGTTGCCGTCGGCGTGTCCGGCGGCGCGGACAGCATGGCGCTGGCCCTGCTGGCGGCGGAATGGGGGTCGGTGCGCGCCGTGACCTTCGATCACGGGCTGCGCCCGGGCTCCGACAAGGAAGCAGAGCGGGTCGGCAAGTGGCTCGACGCCCGCGACATCGCGCACGCCGTCCTCACCCATGATGAAAAACTGGCGGACTCGAACATACAGGCCGAGGCGCGCGAGGCCCGCTACAGCGCGTTGGAAAAATGGTGCCGGGCGGAGGGGATCAACGACCTTTTGGTGGCGCATCATCAGGACGATCAGGCGGAAACGTTCCTTTTGCGCCTGGCCCGCGGCAGCGGCGTCGACGGGCTGGCCGCCATGACAAAGGTCGGCGCGCTGCCTTCGGGTGCGGCGTCGCCGCGCCTGCTGCGTCCGCTGCTCGACATTCCGAAGGGACGGCTGGAGGCGACCCTGCGCTCCTACCGGCAGGAATGGATCGAGGATCCATCCAATGCCGATCCGAAATTCGATCGCGCCAAGATCCGTAAGTTGCTCCGAAAGGCCGACGTCGAAGGCCTGAACGCGCCGCGCCTCGCGGCGACCGCCGCGCGCATGCGCCGCGCCCGGATGGCGCTGGAGAGCTATGCCGGCGAGCTCCTGGCGGCGGCGGTCGAGTGGCGGCCGGAAGGATTTGCGCGGCTCAGCCTGCCGCAACTAATGGCGGCGCCCGAGGAAACGGGGTTGCGTGTCTTGAGCCGTATATTGATGATCGTGGCGGGCCGCAAATACCCGGTGCGGGAAGAGCGGCTCGAGCGTCTCTTCGCCAGCCTCACGGGCGCGGCGGCGGCCACCTTGGGCGGCTGCCAGATCTTTCCCGTTGGCCCGGAGCGGCTGATCATCTGCCGCGAGCCCGCCATGATCGACGATTCGGTTCAGCTCCTGCCGGGGGAAAGCGCCGTTTGGGACGCGCGCTTCGACGTTTCCCTGTCCGCGGATTCGGTGCCCGGAAAGATCTCGAATGTCGGCGCCGAAGGGTGGCGGCAGCTCGTCAAGGCCGAACCGGAACTCAAGGCCAACACATTACCCCATCCCGTTCGTCTCGGGCTGCCGTCGCTGTGGCAGGAAGGCAAGATTGTGGATGTGCCGCATCTCGACTATCATAAGGGTCCGGAGGCGACGCTGAGGGCAGCGCACCGCGTGCCCGGCAAGACGGCCGAGTTATCGGCACGACCCGCCGCAAATGATTGATGGCGCGGTTGTTTTGCCCCGATTAAACCTTATCTGATATGCAAACGTAGTGAATCAGATTGCGGACGCAATGAAAGCGAGACTTAGGTGAGCAATTTCGGTCGGAATATCCTGCTGTGGGTCGTCATTATCCTGGTCCTGGCGGCGCTGTTTAATCTGTTCCAAGGCACATCCAGCCGGGCCGGGGACCCCGTCGGTTACAGCGATTTTCTGCAGTCGGTTGAAGAAGGCCGTGTCACCGATGTGGTGATCCAGGGGCAGAAAATTACCGGTGTGCTGGATCAGACGACTCCCTTTCAGACGACCATGCCGCTTGAGGACCCGACCCTTATCCCATTGCTTCGAGAAACCCGGACCAAGTTCGATGTAAAGGCTCCGGACGGCAACCAGTTGATCAATATCCTGATCGCGTGGTTCCCGATGCTGCTTTTGATCGCCGTCTGGATCTTTTTCATGCGGCAGATGCAGGGCGGCGGCGGTCGCGGCGCCATGGGATTCGGCAAATCCAAGGCGCGGCTCCTGACCGAACGCCACGGCCGGGTGACCTTTGACGACGTTGCCGGCGTCGACGAAGCTAAGGAAGAACTCGAAGAGATCGTCGAATTCCTCAAGGACCCGGGCAAGTTTCAGCGCCTCGGCGGCAAGATCCCGAAAGGCGCGCTCCTGGTCGGCCCGCCCGGCACCGGTAAGACCCTGCTGGCTCGCGCCATCGCCGGC
>JAKSBY010000416.1 GCA_022360855.1 Sphingomonadales bacterium
CGGCTCGAAGTGCCGGCGCGCACCAGGTTGAGCCATTTGGCGGTCCACGGCGAGTTGACGCGGAATCGCTTCACCATACGCGGCACCGAGAGCGTGTAATGGGTCAAGTCGGCGACCAGCCGGTAGAACTCCGGCCAGTCATAGTTCAGCGGCATCACGTTGGTGGCGTGGTTGGAGTCCAGGAAGTGGAACGGGAAGGGCAGGACCCGGCCATCGCGCTGCAGGTCCAGGTTCATCGGCGCGGCACGACCGTAGCAGGTCAACAGCGAAAAGGCGGTATAGGCGCCCGGCGTCAGGTCGATGAATTTTTTTGTGAGCTCGAACGGCTCCGCCCCTTCGTCGCAGTCCAGGCCGAGCACGAAATTGGTTTGCACATAGGGGATGTAGCTCAGGATCATGTTGACATGGTCGGAGACCAGCTTGACCTTCTCCAGGCCCTGATGCCGCGTCGCTTTGGATTTGTTGCCGTAGTCGTACCAGGACTCGATCCCCGGCAGCATGCCGACAAAGCCGCTTTTGTTCATCCGCTTGAGGTTGTCTTCCGAGAGCAGCGAGAGCGAGCTTTCGGCGACGAAGCGCACACTACCCGGTTCCACCGCGTCCTCGATGGCGGTCATGTAATCGTCGAAGCGGACCCCGAAATTGGGGTCGTGCCAGCCGACCATGGGCTGATCGAGCTTGGACTTTAGGAAGCGCAGGTCTTCCTTGATCTGGTCAAAGCCCAAGGTCTGATAAGGCAGCACGGAATCGATGCAGAAACTACAGGTATAAGGGCAGCCCATGCTGCCGATCATCGGCACGATCTTGAGCAAGGGGGCCTTGGCGATGGTCGGCGCGATGAACTTCCAACGCTCGCGCACGCCGGGCAGATAGGTCGGCTGACGTGCGGCGCTGAGCTGTTGGCCCAAGGGATTGCCGGGCGCCCGCTCGGTAAGGATATGCTCGACCTCCGCCTTGTCGGTCAGCCCGAGCACATAGTCGAAATACTTCGCCGAGTCCTCCGGATAGCAGCGCGCATGCGGGCCGCCGAGTACGGTGACCGCACCCGCCTTTCGATAGATGTTGGAGATCGCGTAGGCCGCCTGGGCCGAGCGTGTGAAGGCACCGAGGAATAATACGTCGGTCTCGGCCGGCAGGCTGGAGGTAATGTCTTCCTGCCCGGTGTAGCATTCGTAAGCGACAGCGTGGCCCATCTCTTCGGCCCATACCGCAATCACCTGCGGCATGATGCTGGCGTAGTTGGGATTCATGATGCGGGAGAAGCCGCGCTTGGTCGGCCCGCTCGTGACCATGTCGATAATCGTAACACGCAAGGGATTCACTAAAACACCCTCCCCGGATTGCGGTCCTATGACTTTGGCGCGCCGCGCCGCGCGGCGTTGCCTGCACTTCTAGTTTGCGGGGAAGTTCAGCGCCGCCTTGTCGTCGTGGCTTGACGGCTTCGAGCCCTGGAATCCCACAGATACCCCCAGCTGGCTGACCCGTATGCCCCCTCGTTAGCGCCTTGTCGACCGGGTCATGCCAGAGAACCAGCCGTACCCTAAGCGACTTTCGCCGCTCGGCCTACTGATTTCTGCATAAGTGCCCCTTCCGTCAGGGCAAGAAAATTTGCCTCCTACAGGCGTCCACGACCTGATATATGCGGTGCAAGCAAAATTGTGCATTGCGGGAAAAGGGGCATGTCGCAGGATTCCGTCGTCAAGCTGAACAGGCCGGCCGCGAATGATCTCGAAGGCGAGCTCGCCAAACGCCTGACTGCGCATCGCGAGCGTCTCCGGGACGAGCCCGCGTCCAATCCGGTCTGGCAGTTGGCGTGCGATCTCTCGCATCTTCTGGAATCGGGCGAGATCGACCGGGCCGCGCTGTTTCGCCTGACCGACGAGCTCTTCGAGCGCTCCCTGGCGGAGCGCGCGGGCTGGCTCAACACCGCATTGGGGGTTGAAGACCATGCGGCCTCGCCCGCGCATCTGACGGCACAGATCGAAGCGTCGGCAGATGGCTCATTCGAGGACTTTGCCGCGCGCTGGTCGCAGGAGAGGCTCGGCTGCGTCTTCACGGCCCATCCGACCTTCCTGCTCAACGATACGGACACGACCCGGCTGGTGGCCGGCGCCAGCGGCGAGGATATGCCCGCACCGGGCCCGGATTCGGGCTTCGCGCGCGCATCAATTTCGCTAGAACGAGAGCATGAGCTGGCGCTGGCGGCGATCGGCAATGCCGACGCGGCGCTTCGCACTATCCTGCGACAAATCCTGGCCACCGCGCAAAACCGGTTTCCCAGCCAATGGCAGAACTTGACGCCGGCGCCCTTCGCCATCTCCACCTGGGTCGGCTACGACCTCGACGGGCGTACCGACATCGAGTGGTCCGACTGTCTGCGCTTCCGGCTCGAGGAAAAGCGACTGCGGCTCCGCGACTATTGCAGCACCGTGGAGGGGATCGTCACGCGGGCCGATGACGGCCCGCTCGCAGCACCGCTGAAAGACATCGCGGCCGATTTTGCCGCGGCACTGGCGCATACCGACCACGCCATCGCGCTGTTCGAGAAGGTCGCCGATGGGCCTGACGCGCTTTCGGCCGCCGCGAATTGGCTCTCCGGCGAAACGCAGGGGCGGCTGATCTCTCTGACCGACGTCATCGACCGGCTGACCGCCTGCATGGCCGAAGCGGAAGACGACGCGCTCGCGCTGGACATCGCCCTCCTGAGGGCCGAGATGCGGATCTTCTCGCTCGGCGTGGCGCGGCTGCACTTCCGGCTCAACACGACGCAGGTGCACAACGCCATCCGCCGCCGGCTGCAGGTCAATGACGACGACGATCTGACCGGCCGCAGCGCGCGGGCCCTGCTCAACAAGATGACGAAGGAGGTCAGCCCCGTTACGGTCAACTTCGCGGCGCTGGCGGTCGAGACCACGACCGCGGTCCGCCAGTTCCTGACGATCACGCAGATCCTCAAGCATATCGATGCGGATGCGGATATCCGGCTCCTGATCGCCGAATGCGAGCAGCCGGTGACCGTGCTGTCGGCGGTCTATTTCGCGCGGCTGTTCGGCGTCGACGACAAGGTCGACGTCTCGCCGCTGTTCGAGACCCCGGCAGCGTTGGAGAACTCGGCGCGGTTCTTCGACGTCCTGTTCTCCCAATCCGCCTACCGCAACGCGGCACGGCTGCGCAATCGCATCGCCATCCAGACCGGCTTTTCCGATGCCGGCCGCTTCGTCGGCCAGATCCCTGCCGCGCTGACCATCGAGCGACTGCAGGGCCGGCTCGCGCGCTTTGCCGAGAAGCATGGCCTTAACGACGTCGAAATCCTGATCTTCAATACCCATGGCGAATCCATGGGCCGCGGCGGGCATCCGCGCTCGATCGCGTGCCGGCTCCGGCATGTGTTCTCCGAATGGGCGGACCGGCAATTCGCCGACCGCGGCATGAAGGTGCATCACGAGGTCAGTTTCCAGGGCGGCGACGGCTACCTTTGGTTCGGCAGCCGGGAGCTGGCCCTGTCGGTCTTTTGCCGCGTTCTCGAGAGCAGCGGCGACGCGGCCGAGGATGACGCGCCCGACCCGTTTTACGAGGAAGTCGATGCCTCGCTCGATTTCTTCCGGCGCATCAAGCGGTTTCAGGAGGAGCTGTTTCACGAGCCCTTCTACGGCCGTTCGCTGACGGCGATCGGCATGTCACTCTTGCCGCCGACCGGCTCGCGCAAGACCCGGCGGCAATTCGAGGTCGCCGGCGACCAAAGCCACGGCATGTCCCGGGTCCGCGCCATCCCCCACAACGCCATCCTGCAACAGCTTGGCTATCCGGTGAATGTGGTCGGCGGCATCGGCACCGCCATTCAGGCCGAGCGCGACCGCTTCGTCGATCTCTGCAACCGCTCGACCCGCGCGCGGTCCTTGATCAGCCTTGTCGCCGAATCCCGGCGGCTCGCCAGCCTCAAGACGCTGCGCGCCTACGGCAATCTCTTCGACGGCGCCTATTGGGCGACCCGGCCCTATGGCGGCCGCGAATCCGAGCTCCTGCAGGCCTGCCGCTACCTCGCCGATCTCCTGGAAGGCGACGACCGCTTCGGCGCCACCAAGAAGCTGGCGACCAGGCTCAGGATCGACGAATTGATGCTCCGTCAGTTCCTCGACGAACTCGGCGAGGGATGGGTCGCCGACTTCTCGGCCGAGCGCAACCTCTTGGCCATGCTGCACGCCACGCGGATCGCGCTGATCCAGCATATCTTCCTGCTCGTCGCCCGCATCCCGCGCTTCTCCGACCGCAACGATATCTCGCGGGAAGACATCATGGAGTTGGTCTTTGAATTGCGGATCCCCGAGGCAGTCGAATCGCTACGCATCGCTTACCCCTACGATCCGATGCGGCTCGAGGATTTCGACATGACCGAGAGCTCGGAATATCCCGACGAAGCCGCGCCCAACTACGCCGCAATCAACGCCCGGCTGATCGACCCCATGGAAGAGGCTTACGCCTACATCCTGAAAGTCTCCTCAGCCGTCGCCAATGCCTTCAGGGCGCACGGCTGATCGATTGAATTGGAATGTGAAGTCATGCCGAGCGCTTTTTGCGCCGCCGCGGCAGGTTGCCGCCGGCCCATTCGAGCATCGATAGAATGACCGGCCTCAGCGCCTTGCCGCGCTTCGTCAACGAATACTCATAGCGCACGGGATGGGACTGATAGGGCTTTCGCCTGATCAGGCCGAACTCGCCCAGCCGCTTGAGCCGTTCGGTAAGGGTGTGGGTGGAAATCCCTTCCGACAGCTCGGCGAGCTCGCCGAATGTGCGGGTGCCGAAGCGCATGAGATCGCGAACGATCAGCAGACTCCATTTGTCGCCTAAGATTTCCAATGTGCGGGCAATCCCGCAGCTCGACCGCTCGGATTTCATTGTTGCTTCTGCGATGCCGTCGTCTGCCGGCCGGCGCGTCGCGCCTCCCCAGGCGGCGCCGGCTGGCCAAATTCGTCCTCAGTCTAACGCACGTCTCGCGAAACCCGTCGCGCTCAAATGCGCCTTCGACCAGTATAGCTGTTATTCAAATTTGGTCACTTCCGAAATTGAAGCCGCTTTGCTAACGATGCACCACCTCCACAAAAAGATGCGATAGGTCACTTCAGTTTCCGAAGTGACCGTCGAACAAATCTGAGTGCGCGTGATTGGGTCGGGGGAGTTTGAAACCAGCCTTCCAGCAAAGGACGAGACCATGAAAGCCGCAAGAAACATCGCCACCGCCGCATTGTCGCTTACCCTGTTGGCCGCCGGCGCCCTGCCTGCTTTCGCCGGCGAACGCGACCGCTCCAAGGCGCTCAGGGCCTGCTCCGAGGGCATGGCCGAGCGCCTTGACGGCATGAAGACCTCGAAACAAGTACGTCGCAGCGTGACCAAGTCCGGCGGTACGATCGAGATCTGGGTCGATCTGACCGAGGCCACCGCCGCGGCCGAGCCCCGCAAGATGCGCGCTTACTGTGCCGCCAGCGGCCGCAAGGGAGTCAAGCGCCTCGTCATCGAAGAAGGCTATTGGGTGCGCGGCCAGATGAACCGCCCATCCGAGGCCGCCGGCTGACGAGCCCGTCTTCGCCGCGAACAGGGCGGCGAACCGGCTCCTTCAAAGCCCGTAGGCCATCACCCGCGCCCGTTTCTTCTCCTTGACGAAGCGGAACATGCGGTCATGCGCCGGGTCGAGATAGAACACCGGCTCCTTGCCGCCGATATCGAGCCGCGAGACGACGCGGCCGTCGCTCTTGCGGATACCGAGCACGGTCAGCACCTCGCGCGTGCGTCGTCCTTTCCCCACTGGCAGGATGGTCAGATAATAGGCCCGGCCCTTGGGGCTGTAGGCCGGCATCCGGCTGGTGCTGAGCAGCGTCCGGTCGGTGTAGTCGGTATCGCCGAAAATGATCGACCATTGGGTGAGCCCGACATTGGGGTCGAACTCGAGGATCGATTGCTGGCCCCTGAGCACGTAGTTCTCGCCGAGCCGGCTGGCCTCGATGGGCAGATCGCCGATGTTGGGGCCCGAGGATCCAAAGCCGAGCAGGCCGCCGCCGCCCGAGCTCGAGGAGCCGCCCGGCCCGGAAGACGACTTGGAGAAGCCGCCGCCGATGGAAAAGCCCGACGACTTGTCCTTGAAGATGCCGTAGGTGCGGAAGAACTGGAGCGGCGCCTCGTATTGCGGCGCGCCGAGCTCCAGGCTGAGCGCGATCACCGCCTCGCCATCGGCGAACACGACCTGGCCGCGTGCCTCGTCGACCACGAGGTTGGTGATGCTGCCCTTGGCGTCGCGGTAGCGCCAGCGCTCCTTGCCGGTGGCACGGTCGAGCGCCATGACGGCAAAGGGATCGGCGTCCTGAACCTTGGACCCGGTTGAGAAGACGCCGCCGGCGCGCACCAGAAGCAGGCCACCGCCGACAAGCTGCATCTCCGCGGCCGGACCGGTGGAGCCCTTGATCTTGGCGCGCCATTTCTCGGCGCCGGAGGCCTTGTCGAAGGCGGCGATCAGGCCGTCACCCGCCGCGTAAACCGTGTCCGCGGTCACCAGCGGCGCGGCATAGGCGTAGCGCATGCCGCCTTCGGAGGTGGTGAAATTGGCGGCGATCTTGATCTCGCCGGTCAGGATGTCGACACCATGCAGGCCGAAGTAAGGCAGATAGATCAGCCCCTCATCGACCGCCATTTTGGGGAAGACCGCGAGATTCGCACTGGACGACCGGCTGCGCGAGCTTGACGAGCTCCCGAGCTTGGCCCGGTGCGAGCCGTATTTGGTGCGCCACAGGCGCTCGCCGGTAAAGATGCGGTGGGCAGACAGGAAGATGCCGCTGTCGTCGCGCTTCTTCGCCTTGACCTGCTCGAAGACCAGAAGAATGTCCGAATAGGGCGTCGGCGCCACGGCCAGGAGGCTGCCTTCGAGGGCACCCAGCTCCCACGTCGTCTGGCCGGTGACCATGTCGATCGCTTCATAGCGCGGCGGCGGGTCGTTCTTGGAGCGGCGCTTCTTCTTTTTCTTGCCCGGCGGCAGGATCTTGACGAACAGGAGGCCGGCATCCGCCAGGCTCCTGACGTCGCGGCGCGAGGCGCCGGCCAGATCGTCGCGCTGCCAGCGCACCGTTCCGGTCGCGCCGTCATAGCTGGTCAGGCTCGTCTCCATGGCCAACAGAAGCGAGCCGTCCTCGGCCACGCGATACCAGTTGTAGCCGGGCGTGACCTCCAACGACCATTCTTCCTGGGCCGTCACCGGCCGCCAGACGCCGACGGTCATCACCAAAAACGCTACGGCCACTAGCGCCCATACGCTGCGCATAACACCCTCCCTTCAGTCGTTGCTGAGGGAAAAGCTTAGCATGGAGGGGGGGATTTGTCTTGGCAGAGGCCTGGGGAGCTCTACGCTCCGCCCTTCGACATCCTCCTTCGCCAAGGCTACGGAGGACAAGGGCTCAGGGCGAACGGTTTCGAATTCCGTTCGTGGTGAGCGAGTCGAACCATGAACGACAGCGCGGGACTTTTTTTGGTTCTGCACCAGCCCGCACCCCCACCCGACCACCCAACCATACTTTCGTGCGGTGGTCGGGTGGGGGTGCGGGCTGGTGATGCAAGCGAGTTCAGGGGGCCTTTTAAACCAGTTCCTCGCCGAGCAGGCTATCGAGGGTTGCGGTCGCCAGTTCGATATTCTCTTCGATGTCGTCGAAGACGAACTTCCAGAACTGATGATGCGACAAGTCGCCGGATTCAAACGCCTTGCGGCTGTAATGCTCGGCCATCTCCAGAGCCTCCACCGGATGATGCGCCTCCAGAAGGAAGGCCGCCGTCTGGCGTATGTAGTCGATCGTTTCCATTATCCGATTGTCCAATGACCCAGCCGCACATGTTCGGACTACGCATATCAACGCAAAATGGTTTTAATGAGATTAAGATGGGGCGCGAAAACGGCGCCGGCCCGCACATTTTTTCACGCTTTCGGGAGTCCGCCGGCGCCACGGCGCGAGCGCACTGCCCCATAGTGAGACGGCCGCCCACAAAAGAAGCCCTTGGGACGGGGAATCCCAAGGGCCAGGGACGTCAGCTTCGCTTAATGAGAGGCAGGACTTTGCAGCTGGAAGGGCCTCCCAAAAAGGCAAATAAACCGTAAACCCATATGGTTAACGTTCCGTTAAGCCTGTGAACCGAATTCGGACACTGCAATCGCCCCACAATCAGCCTTGACCGTTCCGCCTTTTTTTGGTCCGTCTAGGCGCATAATAACGCTCACCGGGGGAACGGCCCGTGTTCTGGCGGCGCAAAGCGGCGACCCACAGTCACTGCATGAACTGCGGCAGCGAGCTGCAGGGTCCGTTCTGCGCCACCTGCGGTCAGCGCGACGACGATCTCAGGCGGCCCTTCTGGACCTTCCTCTGGCAGTTTGCCGACGACCTGTTCGATCTCGATTCCCGGGTCGCCCACACCATCGTGCCGCTGTTGTTCGTGCCCGGCCTGATGACGCGCGCCTATAATGCCGGCCGCCGCGCCCACTACGTGCCGCCCTTGCGGCTTTATCTGATCGCGTCGCTGGCGTTTTTCGTCATCGTCGGCGTCTCGAACATCGCCATCGTCAAATTCGAGGTGACCCTGGCCGAGGAGGACTGGGCGCAAGAAGGCAACGTCGCCCAGTTCAACAGGAACAAGGCCCTGGCAATCTCCGCCATTCAGGAGCAGCTCGACCGGATCCCGACGGCCGAAGGCGAGCTCGAGCCGGCCCAGGAGGAGCTTCGCCAAAGGCTCGAACAAGCCCTCGAAAAGGCCGAAGGCACGTCGCCGTCGCCGCAATCGAGCATCCGGCTCAAGATGTTCATGCCGCTCACCGAGGCCGAGCCGTTTCAGCTGCCGCAGACGGATTTCATCCAGATCAGGGGCGATGGCGAGGTCGAGGCATTCGTCCGCCAGGCGGTCGCGGGCTTCGAAAAGGCGGTCTCCAACCCGCGCCGGCTGAACGGCCTGATCAACAAGTGGCTGCCGCGCGCGATGGTGTTGCTTTTGCCTGTCTTCGCGCTGATCTTGCGGCTGTTCTACTGGGGGAAGCAACAGTATTTCCTCAACCAGCTCATCTTCTCGCTCCACTTCCACACCTTCATTTTCGTGCTGCTGACCTTGATCATCATCGCCGAGCTCCTGCTGCCCGGCATCGTTTCGGGCGACTTGTTCCTCTTGATCGTCGGTGTCTACCTGCTGATCGCCCTGAAGATCGCCTCCGATCAGGGCTGGTTCCGCACCACGGTCAAATTCGTGATCGTCAGCTTTCTCTACTTCATCGTCCTGTCGGTAACCCTGACCGCCGTCTTCGTCTGGGGCCTGCACGAGCTTTAGACCACGCGACCGCCCGGCCAGGGCCACCGTCATTCCCCCTCCCCCTTAAAAGCTACGGGATTCAAGCTTTTGCGAGTCCGGTTGCGAGGGAGAATCCGGTGAGTTGAGCGGCCAGGGTTTCCCAGCCGCTGCGCATGGTCTTGGGTCGGGGCGGCTTGTAATAGCAGTTCCATCCACTGAGGCGGGCGCAGACCCAGGCGAGGAAGGCGAGGCTGTCCGGCGGATGCGGGTTTTCTGGCGCGTGGTGCGGCCTTTGAGGGTCTTCGAGATCGCCTCGAGGGCGGGCTGCAAGCTGGCGTCGAGGACGTCTGTCGCGGGCCGGCGGGAGCTGTCGCGGGCGTCGACCAGTTGCATGATGCGGGCCGCTGCGCCAAGCGCCATGGTGGCGAACCTCATCGGCCGCCATGGCGCCCCGCGCAGGCCGCAGCAGTCCGTGCCGCAAGACCCCGTCGTGACCACCTGCTCCATCATCCAACGCGTCCTCCGCTCAACACCAACACCTCCAAACCCACTCATACAGACCTCCCAACAAAAAGCCTGGCGACCTTGAATCACAAAACTCACCTCTCGAAAATCAATTCCGTAAACGCCGTAGCCCTTAAAAGGGGAGGGCTATTGCATATGGCTTATTGCGTTGGTGAGGTATTGGTCTTCCCAGGCGTATCTTTTGATGCGTCCTCGTATGGATGTTTTGGGATCGTCGATGCGCTCCAGCAGGGTCTTTGCGAGCCGGTTGATGAGGGCGATGTTGGCCGGGGCGTGGTCTTTGCGGGCGCGCAGGTGATCTTCGCCGAAGATCACGTCGAGGCTCCAATGCAGGCTGTTTTCCACGCTCCAATGGGCGCGTGTGACGGCGGGCATGTCCAGGGCGGCGAGGGAGCGCGATGCGATGAACAGCCGCCGGGTCGGCACGCCGCCATCGCGCACTGCGATGATTTCGGCGACATGGCTGAGGTCCGCAAAGCCGTGGCTCTCTGGTGTTGTTGCAATCGCGGCAACCCTGGCGATACGGATCTCGCGCCGGCCATTGCTGGTTTCTTCGGTGCGCGCCGTATCCGCACTACTTGCCTCGGCCAGCACGGCCTCTGCGGCGGCCTTGAGCGGTCCGCGATTGCCCTTGAGCGCCAGGACATAGTTGCCCCCGCGCGCCCGGATGGCGGCCGTCATGTCGCGTGTGCACTGCAGCGCATCGCCTGTCACCAGCGCGCCGTCGAGGTCCAACAGGCCGATCAGGCGCACTGCGGTGGCCGCCTCGCCTTCACCGGAGTGGGGCCCGGCCGCCACCGCCCCAAGCACCAGGCGCGTCCGCGGGCCTCATAGGCCCGGCGCATGGCCTTGCCGCCAAGGGCGACAACATCGTCGCCGAGAGCCGCGGCAAAACCCCTGGCAAACGCGGCGAAAGACTGCGCGAAGGCCTCAGGGTCGAGGAGGCGGAAGATGCGGCTGAACGTGTCATGGCTCTGCGGATCGAACGGGCCGAGGAAGCGTTCCAGAAGCCCCTGTTTGGAGCGTCCGAATTGGGCGTAGTCAACAGCAGATTGGGCCCCGCACAGACTGGCGGCAAGGGCAATGAACATCAGGTCGGACAGGCAATGACGCATATTCAAGGCGCGGGGACCGGGAAGGCTCGAAACGCAAGACAATCCCATATGCAATGGTCGCGCCTTCGAAAGGGGGAGAGAAATGGGGTGAGCAACTGTGTTTAGGTTTTTTTTTGTTTGCCAGTCTTTTTGGTTTTTGATCATTGCATTGAGTGTGACGATGAACTTTCGCATGGCGGCGACGATTGCGAGTTTGAAGGGTTTTCCGTTTTGGCGTAGGCGTTCGAAGAAGGTTTTGA
>JAKSBY010000233.1 GCA_022360855.1 Sphingomonadales bacterium
CAGGCCGTCACCAAATAGCGAGGCGCCGGCGTCTTTCAAAGGCCGGCTCAACAGAAACCGGGCAAACCGGTAGGCGAGCGTCGCCTTGCCGACACCGCGGGGCCCGGTGATCAGCCAGGCGTGGTGCAGGCGGTCGGCATCATAGGCGTCCAACAACGCCGCCTCGGCGGCCGCGTGGCCGATCAACCTCGGCGTCGCCCGGGGATGGGATAGCGTCTCTTGCTGTGCGTCAGGCACAGGCGGTCTCGACCAAGGGTGAGACTTCCCGCCACAGGCGGTCTTCCACCTCATCCGGCGTTCCAACGGCATCGATCAGCCGGCAGCGGTCCGGCTCTGCCGCGGCGATGGCCCGAAACGCGTCGGCAACGCGCTTATGGAAGTCCTCGCCCATCTCCTCATAGCGGCCCTCGCGGCCGTTCTCGTTCGCCCGTGCCAGACCGGTCTTTGCCTCGAGGTCGAGAATCAAGGTCAAATCAGGCGCGAAGGTCCCGAAGATATCGCTGTAGAGCGCACGCACGCGCGCCTCGCCGACGCCCTGAACAATGCCCTGATAGACCACCGTCGAATCGAAGAAGCGGTCGCAGACCACCCAACGGCCCGCGGCCAAGGCCGGCTCGATGACCGTTGCCACATGATCCGACCGCGATGCCATATGCAGCAGGGCTTCGGTGATCGGCTGCCAGCGTCCGGGTGCCCCGGTCACCAGCAACTTGCGGATTTCTTCGCCACCGGGCGAGCCGCCGGGCTCGCGGGTGGCCAGAACATCGATACCAAGGGCCTCGAGACGCGCCGCCAGCCGCCTGGTCTGCGTGGACTTTCCGGTTCCCTCGCCGCCTTCCAGGGTTATGAAGCGGCCGCGCGTCAATTGCTGGCGGAGCCGAACAGGAGGTATTCGAAGGCCGCTGCGAGGCGCCCGAAACCCGAGACGCGCTCGACCGCGCGGCCGGCAACCAGCGGAATCTCGATGGCGTCCTTGTCGGGCAGCGCAATGGTCACGGTTGCGAGCGGCTGACCCTGGACGATGGGTGCCGGCACGGGATTGTCGTAAGCCAGCTTGACGATCATGCGGTTGCGCTCCGACCGGCTCAGAGTCAGCCGGACGTCGCTCTCTACGGTCAAGGGCAGGCTGCCGCGCTTTCCGAGCCAGACATCGGCGTCGGCGACCACGTCTCCGGCGGCAAACAGATCATAGGTCTTGAAGTTGCGGAAGCCCCAATTGATCAGGCTGCGCGCCTCCTTGGCACGGGACGAGATCGAGGGCAGCCCGCCGACGACCATGATCAGCCGGCGGCCGTCGCGGAGCGCGCTGCCGGTCAGGCCATAGCCCGATTCCTCGGTGTGGCCCGTCTTCAGGCCGTCACCGCCCTCGACGCCGTAAAGCAGCGGATTGCGGTTGGACTGCGTGATCGGCCTGCCCGTCGTGGGATCGGTTCCATAGGTGAAGGAGCGCTCGGAGTAGATCTGATAAAGCTCCGGGAAGTTCTGGATCATCATCTGCGCTAGCCGCGCCAGGTCCCGCGCCGACATGACGTGGTTCTCATCCGGCCAACCGGTCGTGTTGGTGAAATGGCTGTCGAGCAGGCCGATCTCGTCGGCCTTGTCGTTCATCCATTGCACGTATCCCGCCTCGGTGCCGGCGACGCCCTCGGCAAGCACCACGCAGGCGTCGTTGCCGGACTGCACGATGATGCCGCGCAACAGATCGGAAACCGTCACCTCCTGGCCGGCGTTGAGGAACATGGTCGAGCCCTGCAGCCGCCATTTGCGCCATGTGTCGGTCGCCACCTCTATCGTGTCATCCAGGCTGACCTCCCCGTTCTTGATCATCTCGAAAACGAGATAGGTGGTCATCAGCTTGCTCATAGAGGCGGGTGGGAACGGCGTATCGGCGTTCTTCTCGAATAGCACGGCGCCGGTCTCCACCTCGACGAGGATGGCGTATTCGGCCTCGGTATTATAGCGCTGCGCGCCCGCGGCGGCGGGCAACGCGAGAACAACAATCAGGGTCGCAAGGCTGCGAAAAAGCGGCGAAAAAGTCATCGGGCGTAAGTCCCTGGCATTCTGGGCGGTGATCGACAGCTTATACAAATTTATGGCGGGCCGAGGGCAACAAATTTTCGGCCGCTAGCCGATCTTGTCGGAGAAAATCCGCGCCTCGGGGAAACCGCGGGCCCGCAAGCGGTCGAGATGGACCTGCGCCTCCTCCCGCGTGGCGTAGGGCCCGAGCCTGAGCCGGTAGATGCGCGCGCCCGTCGCCTCGACCGGCTGGATCGAGAAGGTGCCGAGATCCTTCAGGTCCAGAGAAAGTTGCCGGGCGCGTTCGAATTCCTGAAACGCGCCGACCTGGATGTAGACCCAGGAGCGCGAAGCCGGCAGACGCGCGGTCTCGATCTTTGGTGGGCGCGCCACCGGCCCGGGAGAATCGCCGCCCATCACCTCCCGCGGCGCGGACCTGTCGGCCAACCGCTGGCCGGCGGGAGCCCCGCCGCTGTCGATCACCTGCACCCGTACCTTGGCCACGCCCTGCTTTTCGAAGCCGAGAAGCTGGGCCCCGCGGCGCGACACATCGATGATGCGGCCCTTGGCAAACGGCCCGCGGTCGTTGATACGGAGCTTGATGGAGCGCCCGTTCTCCAGATTGGTCACCCGTACGAGGCTCGGCATGGGCAGGGTCGGATGAGCGGCGGTCAACGCGTTCATGTTGAAGCGCTCGCCATTGGCGGTCTTGCGGCCGTGGAATTGCCGGCCGTACCAGGAGGCCATGCCCACCTTGTCGTAGTCCGGATCGTATTCGGGATGATACCAGCGGCCGCCGATGCGGTAGGGCTTGCCGATCTTGACCTTGCCCGAGCCTGAAGCAGTGATGTCGGGCGGGGGGTCCGGCCCGTCACTGGTCGCGCAGGCGCCCAAAAGGAGCGCGGTTGCGAGAGCGATAATCCGGGTCCGTACGGTCATCCTATCTTCTCTTGGGGCCATCTACCTCAGCCGGTTGGCGAGCATGCCGACTGATATCGCATAATAGTTGGAACAATTATAACGCAGAATCGTGCGGTAGTTCGCATAGGTCAGGAAGGCCGGGCCGCCCGCGCCGGCCGGGCGCACCATGGACGCGGAAAAATCGCGTGTCGGCAGGTCGCCGCCATTGAGGCGGCGGATGCCAAGTTCCTGCCACCGGGCCAGCGGGAACCGGTCGGTGTGCGATTTCAACGCCCGGCGGCAGCTTTTCGGCTCTTCCGCGGGCATGAGCTGTTGTGCGAAATTGTCGTAAGCCACGGGCAGCATGACCGGCCGGCCCCAGGTCATGTCGTTGCGCCAGCCGTAGCGCGAAAGATAGTTGGCGATGGAGGCGAACACGTCGATCTCGGTGAGCCAGATATCGCGCCGCCCGTCGCCGTCGAAATCCTCCGCATAGTCGAGGAAGCTGGAGGGCATGAACTGGCTCTGCCCCATGGCGCCGGCCCATGAGCCTTTCATGGCCGCGGCGTCGATATGGCCTTCGTCCAGTATCTTAAGGGCATTCAGCAACTCTCTGCGAAAATAGGCACTTCTTCTTTCGTCGTAGGCCAGGGTCGCGAGTGAGCGGACCACGCCCTTGCCGCCTGTAAAGCTGCCGTAGTTGGTTTCCAGACCCCAGATCGCGAGAATGAAACGGGGCTGCACGCCATAGGCCTGGCCGACCCTTTCGAGCGCCGGCCAATGCGCCGCCTTCTGTTCCAGGCCGCGCCGAACGCGGGTCTCGCTGACGCGAAGCTCGATATATCGCTGAAAGGTCTGGGTGAATTCCGGCTGGTGGCGGTCGAGACGGATCACTTCCGGGTCCGGCTCGATACCGGCCAAGGCCGTGTCCAGAGTGGCGGCCGAGACCCCCTGCCCTTCGGCCTCGGCCCTGAGCGCGGCGAGCCATTCGGAAAACGGCGCCTGCTGCGCCGTTGCGGAACCGCTGATCAGAATCAGAAGCGAACAGCAAAAGAAAATCAAACGCATGCGGTACCGGTCCTGCAGCCTGACGTTAAGCCTCAGATTTAGCAGGCTTCTGCCTTGAGACAATGGCAATTCGATGGCGCGGGCAGAACGCCGAGTCAAAGGAGCGTCACGGCAAACCGGATGGCGATTGCCGAAAGCACAAGAAGCCCGCTACCGAAGATCAGGAAGCGGTGAAAGAGCTTGTTGCTCCCTATGTGAATCAGGCAGTGCAGAATGCGGATCGCCACATAAGTCCAAGCCAACGCCGCGAATACAGCATCCGCACGCCCGGCCACGAAAATCGCCAGGACCAGCGCATAGAACAGCAGCGGGCTCTCATGCAGATTGATGTAGTGGCGCGTCAGCTTGCGCAGGTCCGCCGGCTCCTCGCCGGCTTGGTAGAGGCGGTAGTAGGCGCCCGGCATGGTGCCCGACCGGACCGAAGTATAACGGCGGTACCCCATGAAGAATGCCAGGCCCAAGGTCCAGAGTACCAGCGTCAGCAGGGCCAACATCATCAAATTCGCGGCTTCGGGCAATTCGTCCTCCCCTCAAGGCCAATTCCAATGGGCGTCTGGACGCCGGCGGCACCTTAAGCTAGAAGGCCGGCCAAGGCCAGACGCGTCCCTGTCTCCAAGGCAGGCACGTCACCACCGGTGGGGTGGCTGAGTGGTCGAAAGCACCGGTCTTGAAAACCGGCGAGGGTTCACGCCCTCCGTGGGTTCGAATCCCACCCCCACCGCCACCGCGCTTTCGCGAAAGTTTCGCGGGCCAGAGTCGGGGTCCCGGCAAGGCCGTGCTTAGCCAGCATAACACACAACCTCCAGTAGCTTCCATTTTGAGAAAATTAAGCAATTTGTCAGATTTTTGACAGACTACGTCGCGGTGAGCGCGAATATGCGAATACCCAGTGCGGGCCGCCGAGGGCTCTACCGTGACAAAAAAGACGGCTCCGGGCAGGCATGCAGAAACCAGACAGAGCGCGGAATCAGTCCAAGGGCGGCCGCCTTTTGGTCGCCGCCATAGCCGTGTCGACGGCGGTAGTCGTAACGATCATCTCGGCGTTGGCGCTCTATAACGACAAAATGCTGCAGCAGGCCAAGGCCGTTGCGGTTCAACAGCGACTCAATTCTTTCGGCCATGCGACCGCCTGGGGCGTAGAGAACTGGCTCGGCGGACAGATAAAGCTCACCGATTCCGTTCATTTCACGATCGGCAGCCTGCATGGCGACGAAGACCCTTTCCTCGTTTTGCAGCAGCCGGTTCTGGCCAACAGCTTCTTCCACGCCATGTATGGCGACAGGGACGGCAACTTTTTCATCTCGCCGCAACGCGTCATGCCCGACGACTACGATCCGCGGGCCCGTCCCTGGTATGAAGCCGCGACCGAGGCGCGGGATATCGTGGTGACCGATCCCTATATCTCGGCGTCGACCGGCCGTCTGATTCTGACCATCGCACGGCCGATCATTCGGGATGGCGCGATCACAGGCGTGGTCGGCAGCGATCTCCTGGTCGATACCGTGGTCGGGCTGATCGAGGAGAGCACTCTGGGTGGCCTCGACTCAGCCTTCATGGTGAATCAAGAGGGCCGCATTCTGGTTCACCAGGATGAATCGGTCATCGGCAGGAATGTCGACGAATTGTTCATCGGCGGCAGGCCGTCGATCAGCAACGAGCTGCAGCAGCTCAACGGCGACGGCGGAGAGAAAATCGTCACATTCGTCCCGATCGCCAACCTGCCGTCGGTCGACTGGCATATCGGCATGGTCATGGATAAGGCCGTCGCCTATGCCGATATCAATGCGTTCAGACGATCGGTCGTGATCGCCATATCGGCAGCGACCGCGCTGATGATTCTTGCGGTCGGTCTGGTCACCCATTTTCTGCTTGTGAAACCACTTACACTGGCCCGCCGGCAGGCCGAGGAGGCGAGCGTCGCGAAGTCGGAATTCCTTGCTTCCATGAGTCACGAGATCCGCACACCCATGAATGGTGTACTCGGCATGTCCGAGCTGCTTCTGGGGACACCCCTGGACGAAAAGCAGCAGACCTTCGTCAGAACGATCCACAAATCCGGCTCCGCGCTCCTGACAATCATCAACGACATCCTGGATTTCTCCAAGATCGAGGCCGGCAAGCTGGAGCTCGACTGCGGGCCCTTCGACATACGGACCGCCGTCGAAGACGTCGCGACCCTGCTCGGAAACGCGGCGCGGGAGAAGAACATCGACCTCATCGTGCGCTGCCATCCGCGCCTGCCGGCTTTTCTGGTGGGCGACGTCGGGCGCATCCGCCAGGCCATTACCAACCTTGTCGGCAATGCCATCAAGTTCACCCATGAAGGCTACATCTTCATCGACGTGACCTGCGAAGTCTCCGAGTCCGGAGCGAGAGTCCGCGTGGCGGTCGAAGATACCGGCATCGGCATTC
>JAKSBY010000002.1 GCA_022360855.1 Sphingomonadales bacterium
GCTCAGGCCGGCGCCACTCGTCCTCATGCCGCTGTCGTTTATCCTGTTTTTCGGCGCCTATCTCGGCGGCTTCAAGCGGATCACCCGCCATCCCATGGCCTGGGGCATCGTGCTGTTTGCCGTCGCGCATCTCCTGGTCAACGGTGACGTGGCCTCGGTCGCGCTGTTCGGGAGCTTCCTCGTATTCGGGCTCGTCAGCCAGACGCTGTCGGACCAGCGCAAGGCTGCCGACGACCCGGAAGGCTGGGCCAAAATCAGCGCCGAGACCTCGGCGATCCCCTTCCTCGCAATGATCCGAGGTGTGGACTATTCCGGGCCGCGGGGCGGGATTCTGCTCGGTGTCGTCATTGGCATCGTGGTGACGGTGGCGGTCGCCTGGGCGCACCCCTATCTTTTTGGCACTTTTCCGTATTAGCGGGCCGTATTGGCGGGCATGACGGCCAGGCAGAAGATCCTCGTCCTGGGCGGCGGTTTCGGTGGCATCTTCGCTGCCCGCAAGCTTGCCCGCCTCGCGCCCGATCTGGTCGATGTCGAGATCATCAACCGGACCAACTATTTCGTCTTTCAGCCGCTGTTGCCGGAGGTCGCGGCGGGCGCCATCTCGGCCGCTGACGCGGTCGCGCCGATCCGCGCGCTTTTGCCCAAGGTTCGCGTGCGCCAGGCGGAGATCGTCGCTATCAACCTCGATGAAAAACGGGTCGAGGTGGCGCAGGGCACCGGCCGCCGCCGCATACAGGTGGGCTTCGATCACCTGGTGCTGGCCTTGGGGCAGGTGGCTGATTTGAGCCGCGTGCCGGGGGCCAATGATCATGCCCTGGCGCTGAAAAGCCTGGCCGATGCGTTCGCGCTCAGAAACCACGTGCTGCACTGCCTCGAACTGGCGGACGTGACCGAGCATCCGGAGGAAAAGAAACGGCTGTTGACCTTTGTCGTGATCGGCGCTGGCTTCTCGGGCACCGAGACGGTGGGCGAGCTGGCCGATCTCGTCGGCCGCTCGCTCAGATTCTACCGCAATATCGAGCGCGGCGAGGTACGCTTTGTTTTGATGGAGTATGCGGACCGCATCCTGCCGGAGCTGCCCCAGTCGCTTGCCGATTATGCGGTGCGCCGCCTGACTGGCCGTGGCGTCGATATCATGCTGAATACCGCGCTTGCCTCGGTCACCAATGATGCGGTCACGACCGGTGACGGCAAGACCATCGAGACCTGGACCGCGGTCGCCACCATCGGCAACGCGCCATCGCCTCTGATAACGTCGCTCGATCTGCCGATGCAGTGGGGCAAGGTCCGTGTCGACCAGTACTTCCGGGTTGCGGGCTTCGATAATCTCTGGGCGGTGGGCGATGCGGCGCTGGTTCCCTTGGCCGATCACGGCGAAGCAGCCGGATACGCCCCGCCGACGGCGCAGTTTGCGGTGCGCGAGGGCCGGCGGCTCGCGCATAACATCGTGGCGGAGATCCGGGGGACACCGCCGACAGCCTTCGAATACGCCAGCAAAGGCGCGCTCACCTCGCTCGGCATGCAAAAGGGTGTGGCGACGGTTTACGGCGTGCGCCTGACCGGATTTCCGGCCTGGCTCCTGTGGCGTTCGTTTTACCTTTCCTTTCTGCCCGGCTGGGCGACCAAGATCCGCGTCGCCGTGAACTGGTTTCTCGACACGATCGTGCCGCGTAACACCGTTCAGACGCACCGCTTCCAGCGGCCGGCGACGCGCTATATCCACTATCGCGCCGGCGATACGGTCTTCGAGCCCGGCATGCGCGCCGACGGCTTCTACATGGTGCTCGACGGCGCTTTCGAGCTGCTTATCGACGATGACAGCCTGGACGCGCCCTATCGCAAGACCTATCGGCCCGGCGACCATTTCGGCGAGCGGGCCATCTTCGGCAAGGGCGCCTATGTCGGCTCTATCACGGCGATCGAAGACAGCCGGGTGCTGGTTCTGCGCGCCGCGGACTTCGAGCGGTTCGTCGCCGCATTTCCCGCTATGGAACAGTACTTCGACGACTACCTGCCCGCCGCCTTCCCGCCCGCGCTCTTGGGCCGGGCCGAATCGGTCGCGGAAGACGAGCCCGAACCCATGCGTGAGGCGGCCGGCGGCCCGTCCGATTAAAGCAATTTTAAGTCAAGCGGTTGATAGTGGCGGTTCGCGCGGGCGGGCCTCGGCTTTGGGCCCGCCATGCGCCTGTGAAACGGGGCGCCTGAGTAGCGGGCAGTCAGCTTATGTTTGTAATCATCGGTCTTGTCGTTGTCATGGTCATGGTGTTCGGCGGCTTCATGCTCGCCGGCGGCAAGTTCGGGATCATCATCAAGGCGTTGCCCTTCGAGCTGATGATCATCTTCGGCGGCGCCATCGGCGCCTTCATCATGGCCAATCAGGGCGGTGTGCTCGGTAAGTCGATCAAGGGCATCATGAAGGCGCTCAAGGGCCCGAAATGGAAGGCCGACGACTTCCGCGACCTGCTGAGCCTCCTGTTCCTGCTGATCAAGACCATGCGCACCAAGGGCGTCGTCGCGCTCGAGCCGCATATCGAGAACCCCGACGAAAGCAAGATTTTCCAGCATTTCCCGAAGATCGCCGCGGATCACCACGTGGTCGACTTCATTTGCGACTACATGCGCATGATGACGATGAATTTCGACGATCCCCATCAGATGGAAGACGTGATGGACAAGGATCTCGAAAAGCACCATGCGGAGGAACACGAGCCGCAACACGCCCTGCAGACCATGGCCGACGGGCTGCCGGCCATCGGCATCGTTGCCGCGGTGCTGGGCATCATCAAGACCATGGGCTCGATCAACGAGCCGGTGGAGGTTCTGGGCAAGATGGTCGGCGGCGCGCTCGTCGGCACCTTCCTCGGTATTTTCCTGTCCTACCTGATGGTGGCGCCGCTGGCCGGCCGCTTCAATCAGATACTGACCGAAGAAGGGCAGTTCTTCACCGTCATCAAGACCGTGCTGATCGCCCATCTGCACGGCCAGGCGCCGCAGATCGCCGTGGAGATCGGCCGCAAGAACGTGCCGACCCATCTGCAGCCGAGCTTCGCGGACATGGAAGAAGCGCTCGACGAGCTGCCGCCGGACCTCTAGGCCCTTTTACCCATCTTGCTTTGACGCGGCCGACTGCCTAACGTGCGCGCCATGTCGGCGGAACACACCATAAGAGTCGGGATTCTCGGCGCCAGTGGTTACACGGGCGCCGATCTCGTGCGCCTGCTGGCGACGCATCCCAGGGCGGAGATCGCGCTTCTGACGGCGGAGCGCAAGGCGGGCCGGAAGGCGGCGGAGGTCTTCCCCCATTTTGCCGTCGGCGATCTCCCCGATCTCATTTCGGTGGACGACGTGGACTGGGACGCGGCCGAGCTGGATGTCGTGTTCTGTGCGCTGCCCCACGGCACCACGCAGGTGATCGTCTCGAAGCTCTATAGTGACCTTAAGGAAAGCACCCAAATCATTGACCTATCCGCAGATTTTCGACTCTATGATGTGAGTGTTTACGCCGAATGGTACGGCAAGCCGCACCAGGCCGAGACGTTGCAGCCCAAGGCCGCCTACGGGCTCACCGAGCATAACCGCAAGGCCGTCGCCGGGGCACGGCTCGTCGCGTGCCCGGGCTGCTATCCGACGGCGGCGTTATTGGCCCTGCTGCCGCTGTTGGGGGCCGGAGCAATCGAAGCGGACGATATCATTATCGACGCCAAATCCGGCGTGTCCGGCGCCGGCCGCGGGCTCAAGGAGGCCAATCTGTTCACCGAGGTTTCAGAGGCCCTGCATCCTTATGGCCTGGGCTCGCACCGGCACATGCCGGAAATCGAGCAGGAACTCGGCAAAGCCGCGGGCCGCGACGTGCGGATCAGCTTTACGCCGCATCTGGTGCCCATGAACCGGGGCGAGTTGGAAACCATCTACGTGAAGACCGCAGCCGGCGGGACGGCTCAGGATCTCAAGGCCGTGCTGGTGGACCGCTACGCGGACGAGCCGTTTATTCACGTGCTGACCGATGGCACCGCGCCGGCGACGCGTCAGGTGCGCGGCTCGAACCACTGCACCCTCAACGTGTTCGAGGACCGCATCCCGGGCCGGGCCATCGTCGTCGCCGCCATCGACAACCTGGTCAAAGGCTCGTCGGGGCAGGCGATCCAGAACATGAATTTGATGCGTGGGCTTCCCGAGACACTGGGTCTGGAGCAAATGCCCCTGTTCCCCTAACGGCGCTGCTTCCGCCACTCCCATTCGAGAACGGACATGACGACGAGCGACACGAACCGCTTCTGGGCGAAGACGGCCTCCCGCAGCACGCCTTCGCGCACGAAACCGGCCTTCTCGTAGACGTGCCGGGCGCGGCTGTTATGCTCCATCACGTCGAGCCACAGGCGGTGCGCCGCCAGCTCGGAAAACGCATAGTCCATGATCTGGAGCAGGAAACGCAGGCCGAGCCCGGATCCGGGTTCCCGCACGGCGATTCGGACCAGCTCGACGGCGCGGTGCGGGTTGGCGACGCCGGCGAGAATCGCGAAGCCGATCGGGCCGGTTGCGTTCTCGCCGATCAGATACTGCGAATCCGGTTCGGCCAGCCGCGCCAGATGCGCGGCCTTGTCCCACGGCAGGATATAGGGCCGGATCGCCGGATTTGCCTCCAGCTCCAGGATGAAGCTCAGGTCCTCCGGCCCGGCTTCGCGGAGTGTAGCTTCGGGTGCCACGGTTTCTGCCATAGCCGGTTTGTGTGGCACGATTTTGCTGCTAGGAATGGCGCGGTTCAAGAGGAGGGTTTTAGTGCAAAGAAACGCCTATGGCGGCGGGGCCGTTATCCCGTTTCAGGATATGACGCCGGAGATCGCCGACGACGCCTTTATCGCGCCCGGTGCGCATGTGATCGGCGACGTGACCATTGGCGCGCGTTCGTCGATCTGGTTCAATACGGTGCTGCGCGGTGACGTCGCGGATATCGTTATCGGCGAAGGCACCAACATACAGGACGGAACGGTCGTCCACGTCACCACCAAGACCCAGAATACACGCATCGGCAATCACGTGCTGGTCGGCCATATGGCGCTGATTCACGGCTGCGAGCTGCAGGATCACGCCTTTGTCGGGCTCTGCACCGTGGTGATGGACGGCTGCGTTATCGAATCCAAGGGCATGCTGGCGGCGGGCGCCATGCTGACCCCGGGCAAGGTTGTGCCGTCCGGCGAACTCTGGGGCGGCCGGCCGGCGCGCTTCATGCGCAAGCTCACCGAAGAAGAGCTCCAACTCTGCGAACTCGCACCGGCCCACTACGCCCATCTGGCGGAGGAGTATCGGAAAGGGCTGGCGTCTTAAGGGAATCGCCTCAGCCGGCCGGCTTTCTGAACTTCAGGGTCATGCGGTCGGATTCACCGATTTCCGTCATAGCCGCCTTGAGCTCTTCCTTGCCCTCTTCGCGGCTGGTGGCGTAAGTCGGCGGCAAACGCCAGACGATATCGTCCTCGCCCGGCTGATCCTTCGGATTGGCATTTATTTCGCTCGCCTCGACGAATTCGAAGCCGGCCGCTTCCATCGTTGCGACCACGAATTCCTGCTTAAGGTAGCCGCGCGAACCGTTGGCCCAATCGTCGGGCTTGTCGGCCGGTGCGCGGTGTTGCACGATTCCGACGATGCCGCCGGGCTTGAGCGCGCGATAGGCATCGGCAATTGCCGTCGACAGGAAGCCCCCGTCGCTTTCGAAACGCGCCAGATTATGCATCGCGCGGACGAACAAAACGGCATCCGCGGTGCCGTTCAGCTCTGGCGGCATGGCGCCGAAGCGGTAAGCACTCGCCCGGCCGCCGGTCGTTCCGGCCCATCCCGTGGCGTCGGCCGTCCACGTCTCCGTCCAACCCTTCCGCTCCTCCAGCCATTCCGGTGTGGCGAAGGGGAACTTCGCCCACATCTCCATGCTGTAATCGACGCCGATGACGGCGCCGTCCGAGCCAACATAGGGGAGCAGGATCTTACTGTACCAGCCGCCGCCGGGCAGGGCCTCAACCACCGTCATACCCGGCTGGACCTCGAAGAATTCGAGGACTTGCTCAGGGTTTCGATATTTGTAGCGTGCTTGCGCCTCTTCCGGCTGTGCCGCCAAGATCGCCTGCAGGCTTGGCGAGTCGGAGTCTACCGGGGCTGCGGCTTCGGGCGTCTCGGATGTTTCGGTAGTATCGGTCTCGGGCGCGTCACCGCACGCGGCCAGGAGTGCCGCCGCCGACGCACAAAGGATCATTCTGCGCATGGGTCCCCCGCTGCTGAACTGATCTTGGCTTTGAAGCGGACCTACTATACTGCGGCTGGTGGTGCTTGGCCACCGCCACCCAAGCCTATCGTTCGTTTACGGAAACCTATGCGGCGCGAAACTCCTTGATCTTGCGCTCATGCGCCGCGGCGATCCGCGCGCGGGCGACGGCGTCGGCCACCTCATGGGTGGGGCGGCCCTCGGCATCGGCCTTTTCGAACACCTCCAGGAGCGTGCCGTAGATGGTCTCGACGCGCTTTTCCGCTTCCTGGCGGGTCGGCTTCACGCCCTCCACCTCGAAGGCGATGTTGATGATCCCGCCGGCGTTGATCACATAGTCGGGCGCGTAAAGGATGCCGCGCTGGCGCAGGGCCTCGCCGTGTTCGTCCCTGGCGAGCTGGTTATTGGCGGCGCCGGCGACGATGGCGGCCTTGATCTTGGGGATCGACGCGTCGTCGAGGATGGCGCCGAGCGCGCAGGGAGCAACCACGTCGGCGCCCTGGGACAGGATTTCGTCGACCGAGACCGCGATCGCGCTGAATTCCTTGGCCGCCTGTTCGACCAGGTCCGGGTAGATATCGGCAACGATCAGCTTGGCACCCGCCTGGTGCAGCATTTTGCAGAGCTTGTAGCCGACATGACCGACGCCCTGTACGGCCACGGTCAGGCCCTCAAGGTCGTCGCGCCCGAGCTTATGACGGACCGCGGCCCGGATACCGACGAACACGCCATGGGCGGTCAAGGGCGAGGGATCGCCGGAGGCAAACTGGCCGGTGGTCAGACCGCCGACATATTTGGTCTCGCCGGCAACGACCTCCATGTCGGCGACGGACATGCCGACGTCTTCGGCGGTTATGTACTTCCCGCCCAGGGTATCGACGAAGCGGCCGAAGGCGCGCATCAGCTCGGGCGTCTTGTGTTTACGCGAGTCGCCGATGATCACGGCCTTGCCGCCGCCGAGGTTGAGGCCGGCCATGGCGTTCTTGTAGCTCATGCCGCGGGCGAGCCGGAGCACGTCGCGAATCGCTTCGTCCTCGCCGGCATAGGGCCACATGCGGCAGCCGCCGGCGGCCGGGCCGAGCGCGGTGGAATGCACGGCGATAATGGAACGCAGGCCGGTTTCGGCATCGTTGCCAAAGGCAACCACCTCATGATTGTCAAAGGCCTCGGCGGAAAACACTCCCATGGTCAGTCGTCCTCGTTTGGTCTCTCAAACCCAGATACTAAGCCGCCGTTTCCAGTTTCGGATCGGGGGCCGGATTATCGAAGGCGGCGCGCAGCTCCGCCTCCTTGGCTCTTGCGGCCGCGATATTGGCTTCTTTGATCGGGCCAAATCCGCGGATCATGTCGGGCAGGCCCGCCAGCTCGGCGGCCACGCCCCGGTTCTCGGCCGTTAGTTTGCCGAGAATATCGTTAATCAACTCTTCATAATCGGCGATCAGTTGCCGCTCGGCGCGGCGCTCCGCCGAATAGCCGAAAATATCGAAGGCGGTGCCGCGCAGCCCCTTCATGGCGGCGAGCGGCTTCATAGCGGTCAGCACCCAGGTGCCGAATTCGCGCTTTTTCGGCCGGCCCGTCGTCGGATCGGTGCGGCTGAGGAGCGGCGGCGCCAAATGCACCTTGAGCTTGAAGGAACCGGCGAACTGCGCGTCCAGCCGGGCGCGGAAGGCGCCGTCGGTGTAGAGCCGGGCGACCTCGTATTCGTCCTTGTAGGCGAGCAGCTTGGCGTAGTTGCGGGCGACCGCCTCGGTGAGCGTCAAATCGCCGCCGAGCGCGGACTCCGCCTCCCGCGCCCGCTCCACCAGCTCCGTGTAACGCGCCGCATAGGCTGCGTTCTGGTAGCCGGTCAGATGCTCGGTCCGCTTGGCGATGATCTCGTCGAGCGACGTGGCAATGGGCTCGGCCGGCTTGCGCGTCTGCTCCAGGAGTTGCGCCACGGCCTTGAGGTCGTGGGCGGCGCGGCGGCCCCAGAGGAAGCTCTCAAGATTGGACTCGACCGCGACGCCGTTGAGACGGATCGCCTCCTCGATCGACTCGCGCTTCAGGGGCACCAGGCCCTTTTGGTAGGCGTAGCCGAGCATGAAGACGTTGCTGGCGATGGCGTCGCCCATCACCGCCGTGGCAATCTCGGTGGCGTTCACCAGATGCGTCGCGTTGGTGCGTGTGGCATCCCGAACCGCGGCCAGCACGGCGTGGTCCCGGAAGTCGAGATTCTTGTCGCGCACGAAGGCGGCGACCGGCGAAAGCTTGGTGTTTATCACCGCGGCCGTGCGCTCGGCATTGAGAATGTTGATGGCTTCCTGACCGGCCGCGACGACGCTGTCGCAGGCAAGCAGCAAATCGCCGCCGCCGGAGATGATGCGCGAGGACCGCAGCGTATCCCGCGTCTTGCCGATGCGCACATAGCTGAGGACGGCGCCGCCCTTCTGCGCCAGGCCGGTCATGTCGGCGAGCAGGCTCTGCTTGCCCTCCACATGGGCGGCCATGCCGAGCAGGCTGCCCACGGTCAAGACGCCGGTGCCGCCGATGCCGGTGACCAGAATGTTGTAGTGGTCCACCATCTCGGGGAGTATCGGCTCCGGCGGAAACAGGTCCAGGCTCTCGGCCCCGTCGCCTGCC
>JAKSBY010000311.1 GCA_022360855.1 Sphingomonadales bacterium
AGGAAGATTTGGAAGCGATGGTCGCCTACCTCAAAGCGGTGCCGGCAATTCGAAACGCGGTCGATCGAGCGCCGCCGAGCCAGGCGGCGAGTAGCGGCAACGACTGGTAGGCGTCTGTTGCGCGTGCGACGACTGGTGTATCGTGCCGATTCGATGAATCCTGGAACCTTTGATGAATAGAACGCTGCGGATCGCGGCGCCCGTAGGCCTGGCAGTGGTTGTTGCCGGGGTGTTGTTGGGCGTCTTTCTCACCGGCGACGACCCGGAGCCGCCGGCACCGTCCGACCAAGTCGCATCCGCGCCCGAAACGGCGACGGGCGACGAAGAGGCTGTATCTCCCGCCGACGAGGTGGTTGAGGCTGTCCCCGATGCCGAGACCACGGCAACGACCGTCGACGAGGTGATGGAGGCACCAGCCACGGAAAAGGCCGCGGAGACAACCTTAGACACAGAGGCAACCGTCGAAGAACGCGTCGAGGGGAGCCAGACCCAAGAGATCGTCGAGCAAGCCCAACAGGCATTAGAAACGGCCGGTGACGCGGAACCGGAGATCACCGTCGAGGAATTGGCCGCAGCAACCGACGCCGCGGACGACATCAAAGACTTGGCGGATGAACCGCCGGTAGATCCCTCGACGGTGGTTGAGAACGTGGAGGACGCGGTGAGGACAGAGCGTCCCGACGTCGTCGAACCAGACACCGTTCTCTCGGAAGCGACCCCGGGTGATGATCAATCTCTGCCCGAGGCGGAGGATCCGGTCGACGACATTACCGCGCGTACTGATCAGGAGGGCGACCCCGCCGCACCCGAAGAGGAGGTTGCGCCCCCAAGCTTTGACGTGGTCCGAATCAATCCGCGCGGCGATGCCGTTATCGCCGGTCGTGCGGAACCGGGTGCCGAGGTCACCATTCGCGATGGCGATGTCGATATCGGCACGGTGACGGCGGACGACCGAGGGGAGTGGGTGCTTCTGCCCGACGCACCCTTGGAAGGTGGCGATCGCGAGCTTTCCATCGTCGAAACCTTGCCAGAGGGGGGGCAGATCGAATCCGAATCGGTTGTTGTCCTCTCGGTTCCCGAGCGCGACGATGGCACGGCTGAGGACGAGGCGGCGTTGGCGGTGCTCGTCCCGCGAGACGGGGAAGGCGCGAGCCGTGTGCTTCAGCGCCCGCCCGAGGCGGCCGAATCATTTGGTGTCGATCGCGCCGACCACATGACCGACGATCAATTGATTGCCTCCGGTCGGGCGGCGCCTGGCGGCCTGGTTGAGATCTTCGTCGATGGTGCCGCCGTGGGCACGGC
>JAKSBY010000254.1 GCA_022360855.1 Sphingomonadales bacterium
ACGCGCAGTTCTGGTTCAATCCGAAAGGCGGCCTGGCCGCAGAGCAGATCGGCCATGAGTTCGCACGCTATCTTCTGGACTCGATTGCCGGGAAGGGAGGCCCCGGTTACTCATGAACCCGCCGCCGATCCGGGTGCTGGTCACCAAAATCGGGCTCGACGGCCATGACCGCGGCAGCCGCGTCGTCGCCGCCTATCTGCGCGACGCCGGCATGGAAGTCATCTACACGCCACCCTGGCAACAGATCGAGGCGGTCGTGAACCTGGCGATGCAGGAAGACGTGGACGTGATCGGCGTCTCCTCGCTCGCCACCGACCACCTGATCGTCCCGGATCTCATCGCGGCCCTGCGGGAGGCCGGGCTCGGCCATGTCGGCATCATCGTCGGCGGCATCGTGCCGGACGTCGAGTACCAGATGCTCCACGACGCTGGCGTCGAGAAGATCTTCGGCCCCGGCTCGCCGCGCGAGGAGATCGTCGAGTCCGTCTCCGACCTCGGCCGGCGCGCGCGGGATGCGAAACTGAACCCTGCGGGAGTTACGCTATGAGCGAACAGCTTTCGATTGACGCCCCGGAGCGTGAAGAAGAACAGCTCACCTTGCCGGGGTTTGACGGCGCCGCCCAGCAATGGCGCGGCGACTATGCTCGGCAGATCGAACGCGACCGGCGCATCTTCAACCGCTCGGGCATCGAGATCGCGCCGATCTACTCGCCGAACGATTGGGACTCGGACCGCTACATGGCTGATCTCGGCTTTCCCGGCCAGCCGCCCTACGCACGCGGCATCTACCCGACCATGCACCGCGGCCGCACCTGGACCCAACGGCAGTTGATCGGCCTCGGCACGCCGGTGGACTACAACGAGCGGGTTCGGCAAATCCTCGATATGGGCGCGACGGCGATCAGCCTCATCCCCTGCAATTCCGGCTTCCGAGGCGTCGATTGCGACGAGGTCCCGCCGCAGCTCCTCGGCACCTGCGGCACGGTGGTCAACACCGTCGATCATATGGATCGGGCGCTCGCCGGGGTACCGCTCCGCGAGATCTCCACGGCCATGAACGACCCGACGCCGTTCACGCTGCTCGCCTTCGTGCTCGGCGTCGCCAAGCGGCGCGGCGTGCCGTTCGAAAAGATCAGCGGGACGTCGAACCAGTCCGACTACATCTCCCACTATGTCGCCAACCATATGTTTTACCGTCTGTCCCAGCCGGGCAGCCGCCGGGTGCTGGTCGATCACGTCGCTTATTGCCGGGAGCGTCTGCCGAACTGGAATCCGATCTCCGTGGTTGGCCAGCACATGCAGCAGGCCGGCGCCACGCCCGCCGAGACCATGGGCTTTACGCTGTCGACTGCCATTCAATATGCCGAGGACTGCATCGCCAGGGGGATGGACCCGGACGTCGTGCTGCCGCGGCTGACCTTCTTCTTCGATATCTCCATTTCCTTCTTTGAGGAGATCGCCAAGTTCCGCGCTGGGCGGCGGATTTGGGCGCGTATCGCCAAAGACCGGCTCGGCGCCAAGGATCCGCGGTCGTGGCGGTTCAAGTTCCACGCCCAGACCTCGGGCGTGGACCTGACCGCGCAGCAGCCGCTCAACAACGTCGCCCGGGTTGCCGTTCAGGCCATGGCCGGGATTTTCTCCAGCCTGCAGTCAATGCACACCGACGCCTATGACGAGGCCATCACCTGCCCGACCGAGGAGACCGCACGGATCGCCGTGGCGACGCAGAATATCCTGCGCGAGGAAGCGCATCTCTGCGATGTGATCGATCCTTTGGGCGGCTCCTACTATCTCGAGACCCTGACCAACCGCATGGAAGACGAGATCCTGGCGGTGATGGAGAAGATCGACGCCGCGGGCGGCATGTATGAGGCGGTTGGCTCGGGCCTGGTGCAAACCATGATCGGCCAGTCGGCGCTCGCCGCGCAGGAGAAGATCGAAACCGGCGAGGAAAAGGTCGTCGGCGTCAATTGCTATCAGTCGGACGACGACGGCATCGACCAGCCCGCGCCCTACCGCCCGGACCCGGATGCGATGGCTGCCCATGTCGCGGCGTTCCGGCAGTTCAAGGCGGAACGCGACATTGCACCGGTAAACAAGGCCATCGATGCCCTGCGCGCCGCCGCCAATGACGAGACCGAGAACGTCTTCGAACGCGTCGTCGAGGCGGCGGAGGTCGGCGTGACCCACGGCGAAATCGTGAGCGCGCTGCGCGACGAGCTCGGCTTTGGCAACCCGCTGATTGTGGCCTGATGACCGAAGTCGCCGAGCTCAGCCCGGCCCAAACGCTCGTCGAGGGCCTGCTTGCCGGGGAGGTTGCTGCGCTCGCGCGGGCGCTTTCCGTCCTCGAGGCGGGCGGCGACGATGCCGACCGGCTGGCCGCGCGCCTCAGGCCGCATACCGGGAAGGCGCGGGTCGTTGCGTTCACCGGCCCGCCCGGCGTCGGCAAGTCGTCGCTCATCGGCGCCTTCATAGCCGGAATGCGGGCGCAAGGTGAGCGGGTGGCGGTGCTCGCCGTCGACCCCTCGAGCCCGTTCACCGGCGGCGCGCTCCTTGGCGACCGCACGCGCATGAGCGCCCATGTCAGTGACGACGGTGTGTTTATCCGATCGATCGCGTCGCGCGGTCAGCCGGGCGGTCTGTCGCTCGCCCTGCCGGCGATGCTGGACGCCGTGGACGCGGCCGGGTGGCCGATGGTCATTCTCGAACCCGTTGGCGCCGGGCAGTCGGAAACCGAGATCGCCGAGTTCGCCGACGTCAAGGTCGTTATGGCCGCGCCCGGCCTTGGCGACGATGTACAGGCACTCAAGGCGGGGCTCCTGGAAATTGCCGACATTCTCGTCGTCAACAAGAGCGACTTGCCGCTGGCGGATCGGGCGGCGCAACAGCTCAAGTCGATGCTCCGATTGCGCAAAAAGGAATGCAGCGGCGTGCCCGTTATCTCCACGTCGGTGAAGGAGGAGACCGGCATCGACCGACTCGATCAAGCGATCAAGTTCTGCCTCGACAGGGCACGAAACGAAGCACCGGAGATCCGGGTTGCCAGGCGCCTTGGCGGGCTGTTGCGCCGCCGGGCGGAGGCGGCGTTCCGCGCGCGCCTCGCGGAGTTGCCGGACGACGCGCTCGACGGGTTGGGCGCCGAGGTGCGCACGGGCGCACTCTCTCTGATCGAGGCCGAACGGCGGCTCATGGAACTGGCGGTTGGCTGACAGGTGGCAGATCGGGTCCCGAGACATCAGGCGCTCAAGCACCGGCTTTCAGACGGCGGGATTCTCCTGGTTCCATCCGTCTACGACGCGCTCAGCGCCCGGCTTGCGGCGCGCGCGGGGTTCGAAGCGGTCATCGTCGGCCGCTATAGCGTGGCCGCGTCGCGCATGGGCGCACCCGATATCGGCCTCTTGGGTCTGTCGGAGATGACCGACCACACGGGCCGCATCGCCGATGCGGTGCCGATCCACGTCTTCGCCGACGGCGACACGGGCTATGGCGGTGACGAAAGCGTCCTACGCACGATACACGATCACGCCAAGGCCGGCGCCAGCGCCGTGATGATCGAGGACCAGACCTGGCCGAAACGATGCGGCCATATGGAGGGCAAAGGTGTCGTTACGCGTGAAGAGGCGGTGGCCCGGGTGCGCGCCGCTGTCCGTGCGCGCGACGGGCTTGGCCTGGAGGTCTTGATCCTGGCGCGAACCGATGCGCGCGGCCCGGAAGGGTTCGACGAGGCCATGTGGCGGATGGCCGCCTTCGCCGACGCAGGCGCCGACATCCTGTTCCTCGAGGCGCCTGTCGACGAACGCGAAATGGAGAGCTTTGCCGGCGCGTTCCATCCGCCCACCATGGCAAACATGCTCGATGGTGGCGTCACGCCGATCCTGGCGCCGGAGCGTCTCAGCGCCATGGGCTTCTCGCTCGTCGTTTACGGGACGTCGGTGCTCGGCGCCGCCGCGTGGTCGGTCGACCGCGCGTTGAAGGCGATCCAGGCCGGAACGTTTCCCGAGGACGTCTACCCCCATGGCGACCTGATTCAGGTCTTGGGCTTCGGAGAAGACGGCTGAGCCGGCTCAACTCTGCAATTCGGCCAGCAATTCGGCGAGCAGTTCCATGCCCGCGCCCCAGCCCTTGTCCATGCCGTCGATTGCGGCGGCAAAACAGGCGATCTCCGCTTCGGTCGCCTCGTGCGGCACCCAGGTCAGGCGCATCCGCGTCCGCCCGTCGTCCTCGTCGAAGGTCACCGTCGTCAATAGCACGCGCGGCCAGTCCGCCATCATCGGGTTGGCGGCGATGTTCCAGTCCGCATCCGCATTGGAATGCAGCCAGACGAGCCGCTCGGGCGGCGTGACTTCGGTGTATTCGACCCGCTGATGGTTGGAATTCTCGCCCCATTTCATCTCCACGAGCCACAGCCCGCCGGGCTTCAGTTCGAGGCGATGGATCACCGTCTCCACATTGGGCCCGTACCAGCGCGGCAAAAGCTCCGGATCGGTCCACGCCTTCCACACCAGCTCGCGCGGGGCATCGAAGATGCGTTCCAGCACATAGGTCGGCAGATCACTCATTCTTGTCCCCCCTGGTTTCGGCCTCTTTCAGCCGCTCCAACAAGCCGTCGAGCTGATCGAAGCTCGATGACCAGAACCGTTGAAACTCTTCGAGCCAGCACACCGCGGCGGCCATGGGTTCGGCCTTGAGCCGCGCCGGGCGGCGCTGCCGGTCGACATCCCGTTCGACCAGCCCCGCCCGCTCCAGCACTTTCAAGTGCTTCGAGACCGCCGGCTGGCTCATCGCGAAGGGCGCCGCGATCTCGTTCACCGACGCCTCGCCGGCGGCGAGACGGGAGAGGATTGCGCGGCGCGTCGGATCGGCGAGGGCGGCAAACACCGCGTTGAGGTTCTGGGTTTCCACTGTATAACCGATCCGTTCCATAACGAATCAGTTATATGAAGTCACCGTCCTCGTCAACACTTAGTCTTGTTCGTCGGGCGGGGCGAGCTTGTCCTGCGTGCGGGTCTCGAAGTCGCTGGCGTCGTGACGTTCGTGCAGTTGCTCTTCCGGCTCGCCCCAGGTGCGGTTGACAATGCGGCCGCGCCTGACCGCCGGACGCTGCCAAATCTCCTCCGCCCACCTGACGACGTTCTCATAGGACGCGGCGTCGAGGAACTCGGCAGCGTCGTAAAGCGCGTTCCGCACCAAGCCGCCGTACCACGGCCAGGTCGCGATATCGGCGATCGAGTACGCCTCGCCGGCCAGGAAGGTATTGTCGGCCAGATGACGGTCGAGCACGTCGAGCTGGCGTTTGACCTCCATGGTAAAGCGATCGATGGGGTATTCCATTTTTTCCGGCGCGTAGCTGTAGAAATGCCCGAAACCGCCGCCGAGATAGGGCGCCGAGCCGATTTGCCAGAAAAGCCAGGACAGGCTCTCGGTGCGGGCCTTGGGCTCTTGGGGGAGGAGCTGGCCGAACTTCTCGGCCAGATAGAGCAGGATGGCGCCGGATTCGAAGACGCGGGTCGGTGTCGGCGTCGAATGGTCGACCAGCGTCGGGATCTTCGAATTGGGATTGATCTCCACGAAGCCGCTGCCGAACTGGTCGCCGTCGCCGATCTTGATGAGATGCGCGTCATATTCCGCACCGCTCTCGCCGAGCGCCAAGAGCTCCTCCAGCATGATCGTGGCCTTCTGGCCGTTGGGTGTCGCCAGGGAATAGAGTTGCAGCGGGTGCTTGCCGACGGGCAGGGGCTTGTCATGGGTCGGCCCGGCGATGGGTCGGTTGGTGCTGGCCCAGGTACCGCCGTTCTCGGCCTCCCATTTCCAGACCTTGGGCGGCTGATAGGTGTTGGCGTCGCTCATATGAGGCATCCTTCAAACCGAATTGACGGCAAACCGGAAGATGGTAGCGTGATAGGGTGATTGCCCGCCAAAAAAACTTGCGCCCAGCAATAGTCAATCTATGTCCGTGCGTCTTCTCCCGCCGAGAGACTGCCGGCGCCGAGGCCGGGTGGTCGGGCGACAACCATGACCACGTGTAACCGTCTCTACGACGGCCTGCTCCGTGCGCGGGTCGACGACGGGCGGCCCTTTCTCCGCCTGCCGGACGGCCAGGTCTGGAGCTACGCGCAGACCTTGGCGCACGCCCGGCAATTGGCGCGAGTCCTGGCCGGGCAGGGGGTAAGGCCCGGCGACCGCGTGCTGGTGCAGGTCAAGAAGTGCCCGCATGCGCTTTGCATCTATCTGGCCAGCATTTACCTCGGCGCGGTCTATCTGCCGCTGAACACGGCCTACACCCGGAACGAGCTGGAATTCTTCGCGACCGACGCCGAACCGGCGCTCATCATCGTCGATCCGTCGCAGCGCGACGCGGCGACGACGATCGGTGCAAAGGTGATGACGCTGGATGCAGCCGGCGGCGGCGATCTGGCTGCGGCGGCGGAGGCGGAGCCCGACGATTTTGAGCCGGTGTCCCGCGCGCCGGACGATCTCGCCGCCATCCTCTATACCTCGGGCACCACCGGCCGCTCCAAGGGCGCGATGCTGACCCACGACAATCTTCTGTCAAACGCCCTGACCTTGACGGAGGCGTGGCGGTTCACGGCAGACGACGTGCTGATCCACGCCCTGCCGATCTTCCACACCCACGGCCTGTTCGTGGCCACCAACATCATCCTCGCCGCCGCCGCGTCGATGATCTTCCTGCCGAAATTCGACGCCAACACGATCTTCGAAAACCTGCCGGAGGCGACGTCCCTGATGGGCGTGCCGACCTTCTACACCCGGCTCTGCGACGATCCGCGACTGACAGCCGACGCCGTAGCGCATATGCGGCTGTTCGTCTCCGGCTCGGCGCCGCTGCTGGCCGAGACCTTTGCCGCCTTCGAAGCGCGTACTGGGAAATGGATCCTGGAGCGCTACGGCATGACCGAGACCAACATGATCACCTCCAGCCCCTATGACGGGGAGCGCCGCGCCGGCACGGTCGGCTTTCCCTTGCCCGGGGTTGCCGTGCGGATCGCCGATGGCGAGACCGGCGAGGTCGGCGTGATCGAGGTCAAAGGCCCCAACGTCTTTACCGGCTACTGGCGTATGCCTGAAAAGACGGCGGAAGAGTTCCGCGCCGATGGCTTCTTCATCACCGGCGATCTCGGCCGCTTCGACGATGACGGCTATCTCCACATCGTCGGCCGCGCCAAGGACCTCGTCATCTCGGGCGGGTTCAACGTGTATCCGAAGGAGGTCGAGACGGAGATCGACGCGCTCGCCGGCGTGCTCGAAAGCGCCGTCATCGGACTGCCGCACCCCGACCTCGGCGAAGGCGTGACGGCGGTCGTCGTAAAACACCCCGGCGCGGACGTGACCGCCGAGGCGATCCTCATGGAGATCGGCCAGCGGCTCGCACGATTTAAACAACCTAAACGGATCATCTTCGCCGAGGCCCTGCCGAGAAACGCCATGGGCAAGGTACAAAAGAGCCTACTCCGTAAGGCCCATCAGAAGCTCTACCTGAACGCTCAGGGCCTGGATTCAGCTTAACACTGAGTTTAAGCAAGAAGGCAAGTTCTTACGACCCTGTTGAAAACTTGTTACCCTTCCGACAAGTATAGAACCAAAACAATCGTCCCTTCTGTATATACCTTTTGGGGCATGCACCTATCTTTTGGCTATCTTGTCTTGCCTGTGGCCACCGTTCTACGGTTTTTTTCTCACTGAAAGCTTTAACTAGAACAAAAGTGAGAGGAAACGCATCGTGGCTATTGAGCGGCATTTGGCGCGCCGGACCGGGTTGATGGGGAACGCGCCGCCGCCGTCAGACAGCGCGCCGCTCGAGGCGCCCCAGTTTCCGGTCCGCGCACTCAATGAAAAGGCCAGGTGCCGATCATTCATGCCGGTGCACGCATGCCGTGCGCCGGCCATGTCGCCAACCGCCTGGCAAAAACAAGAACGCCCACCTTTTTCGCCAGGCCTCCAGCTGGGAGGGAACGATGGGGAGACAAGTTACCCGCAGTAGGTTTTCGAAGCCGCTGAAATCCACAACGATACTCGCCGGCCTGTTGTCGCCGCTGCTTTGCGCGCCAGGCTTCGCGCAGGATCAGGATGCGGTCGAGGACGATGAAGAGGAGATCAGGGAAGTCATTCTGATCACCGGCAGCCGGATCGCCAAGCCGGACTTCGCCTTTACAAATCCGGTCCTTTCGGTCAGCTCGGAAGCGATCAAACTTTCCGGTACGACGAATCTGACGGACTTCCTTCGGGAAATCCCGGCGCTGACCAACTCCTTCGGTCTCGCCGTTTCCGACGATTTTATCGGTACCACGGGTCTTAACCTCCTCGATCTGCGCAATCTCGGCACCGACCGAACCCTGGTGCTGGTGGATGGCCGGCGCCATGTTTCCTCGTCTTCCGGGACGAGCGCGGTGGACACCAATACGATTCCGGTCGATCTGGTGGAACGGGTCGAAGTGCTGACCGGCGGCGCGTCCGCGCTTTACGGTGCAGACGGCGTGAGCGGTGTCGTGAATTTCATCCTTAAAAAGGATTTTGAGGGAATCTCGGCGCGGGGGCAGGCGGGTATCTCCGACGAAGGCGACGCCGATACGCAGTTGCTCAATGTGACCTGGGGTCAGAATTTTGCCAACGGACGCGGCAATTTCGCTCTGTCTTTCGAATACAACCGCAGCTCCCGGCTCGAGGGCATCGACCGCGATTTCGCGGACGGGCCGAACCGGTTCACCTTCCAACAGAATCCCGCCGACGTGTTCGCGGACGGAACGCCGGACGATCCGAACGTTCCCGACGAGATTCCGCTGCTGGACATGCGGTTCTTCGACAGTGCGCGGAACGGCGCCATCGACGCCGATTTCGACTTCTCGCCCGACTTCGAAGGCGACGGCGATCCGTTCGACTTCGGCACCGTGTTCGATACGCCGGCGGGGCCGACGCAGTTCGTTCCGCCCTTCTTCCAACAGGGAGGATCGG
>JAKSBY010000147.1 GCA_022360855.1 Sphingomonadales bacterium
CGCCGCCGCGGGCATCGCCGCCGGTGCGGCCGCGGCCGGCGCCACCGTATGGACGTGGCCGCCGCGGCAGACGCGCACACGCCGGCCGTCTTCCTCGACCTCGATTTCCGTCAGTCCGGTTTCATCCAGAAGCTCGGCAAGTTCTTTGATGAGGGATTTCGTCTTGTTGCTCTCGGCCATGACTGCCGCCGTCCCCTGATTATCGTTATTCCAGCGCGATGGCGTCGATCGCCATCTTATAGCCCTGTATCCCGAACCCGGAGATTACACCCTTGGCCACCTCGCTCAAGTAGCTCCTGCGGCGAAATTCCTCGCGGGCGAAGATGTTCGAGAGATGAACCTCGATGACCGGCACCGAGACCGCCCGAACCGCATCGGCAAGGGCGATGGAGGTGTGGGTCAGCGCGCCGGCGTTCAGGATCACGCCAACCGCCGCGCCCTCGGCCTCGTGCAGCCAGTCGACCAGCTCACCCTCGTGATTGCTCTGGCGGACGTCCGCCGCAAACCCCTTGGCGGCGGCATATTCGGCAACCGCCTTTTCCAGATCGGCGTAGCTTGCCTCGCCATAGACGTCCGGTTCGCGTTGGCCCAACAGGTTGAGGTTGGGGCCGTTCAAAACGACGATACGGCGGTTGCTGGAGGTCTCGGCCATGTGGGAGTGATCGTGTTCCGGAATTCGGAAAAATGTTCGGCGCACTCTACGCATAGACGGCATCGGCGCGCAAGCTGCGCGGCATTGCACTTGTACATGGCTGCGGCCATATTAGAGGGGAAATCCGGACTCTGTTTCGAGGACCCGACGTGATCGAAATTACCGTCAATGGTGAATCCAAATCCGTGGCGCAAGGGCTCACCGCCGCGGCGTTGTTGCAGTCGTTGGGGCTGTCGCCCGACAAGGTGGCTCTGGAGCGCAATCGCGAGATCGTGCCGCGGTCGCGCTATGGCGAGCAGCCGATCCTGGCCGGCGACGCGCTCGAGATCGTTCACTTCATCGGCGGCGGCGATGTCGCCAAGGTCGACGACGATCCGCTCGTCATCGCCGGGCGCAGCTACCGGTCGCGTCTCATCGTCGGAACCGGCAAATACAAGGATTTCGAAGAGACCAAGGCGGCTGTCGAGGCATCGGGCGCCGAAATCGTTACCGTTGCCGTGCGCCGGGTGAACATCGCCGAGCCGGGCCAGCCCATGCTTGTCGATTACCTGGATCCCGAGGTTTACACCTATCTGCCCAACACCGCCGGCTGCTTCACAGGCGACGATGCAGTCCGCACCCTGCGCCTGGCGCGCGAGGCCGGCGGCTGGTCACTGGTCAAGCTCGAAGTGCTGGGCGACAAAAAAACCCTCTATCCGAACATGGTCGAGACCCTGAAGGCGGCGGAGGCGCTCACCGCCGACGGCTTCGAGGTCATGGTCTATACCAATGATGATCCGATCCAATGCGCCGAGCTCGAAGACATGGGCTGCGTCGCGATCATGCCCTTGGGCGCGCCGATCGGCTCGGGGCTCGGCATTCAGAACCCGGTGCAGATCCGCCTGATCGTCGAGCAGGCAAAGGTGCCCGTCCTGGTGGATGCGGGCGTCGGCACCGC
>JAKSBY010000490.1 GCA_022360855.1 Sphingomonadales bacterium
GTGCGCCCAGGTGACCGTGGTGCCCGACAGGAGCAGGACCAGGGTGTTGATGAACGGAATGTGCCAGGGATCGAAGGTCAGAATGCCGTTGGGCGGCCACACCGCGACGGCGCCTTCGGTGCCGCGGGAGATGAAATCGAGACCTTCCTGCGGCGCTGGAAACAGGCTGGCGTTGAAATAGGCCCAGAACCAGGCAAGGAAGAACATCACCTCCGAGGCGATGAACAGGATCATGCCGTAGCGCAGGCCGATCTGCACCGTCGGTGAATGGTGGCCTTGGAATTCGCCTTCCTCGACCACATCGGCCCACCATTCATACATGGTGTAGAAAACGCCGATCAGGCCGGCGGCGAAGACCATGCCGAAATAGGGCCAGCCATGCATGGCGCCGATGCCGCCGAAGGCCATGACCAGACATGATATCGAGCCGACCGCTGGCCATGGGCTCGGATCAACCAGATGATATTCGTGATTTGCCTCGGCCATGGGCCCGTTACTCCTTCAATTCACTTGATTCCTGCGGTACCGCATCGTTGAGCGCGACCTTTGTCGGCTCGTACCTTTCCGTCTCAAAGAACGTGTAGGACAGCGCGATCTCCGTCACCTCGTCGAGATTGCGGTCTTCGTCGATCTCGGGGTCGACGAAGAACATTACCGGCATGTCGACGCTTTCGCCGGGCTCCAGGGTCTGCTCTACGAAACAAAAGCATTCCACCTTGGTGAAGTAGTAACCTGCCTTGTGGGGCGAGACGTTGAAAGTGGCGGTGCCGGTGATGCGGCGATCGGAATAGTTCGACGCGCGGTAGAATGCGAGGCCCTGCTCGCCGACTTTAATGGTCAGCGCGGTCTGCGCCGGCGCGAATTCCCAGGCCAGGTCGCGGTGGGTATTGGCGACGAAACGGACCTTGATCCGGCGCTCGAGCACTTCGTCGCTGACGGCCTCGGCGACATTGGTGGTGCCGCCATAGCCGGTGACGCGGCAGAACAGGTCGTAGAGCGGCACCGCGGCATAGGACATGCCGACCATGCCGCCGGCAACAAGCAGCAGCGAGAGTGCTAGTCTTCCGTTACGCGAAGCTGCCATCACATGCCGCCTTTCAACTTTACCATTGTGGTGACGAAAAACAGTACGACCAGAGCAAACAGGATTCCGGCCAGGGCGAGGTTGCGGCCGCGCATCTTGCGGTGCAGGTCGGAGCGGTCGGCCATCAGATCCCGCCTCCTGCCAGCTTCTCGCCGGCCAATGTGGCGAACAAGATGAAGAGATAGAAGATGGAATATCCGAACAGGCCGCGGGCCCGCACGGTTGCCCCCGCCTCGCGCAACACGGCCCAGGCTTTGAACACGAACACCGTGCCCGCGACTGCCGCGACCGCCGCGTAGACCGGTCCGCCGAGGCCTACGAACCAGGGCGCCAGTCCCAAGGGCGCGAGGATCAGCGCGTACAGGAAGATCTGCCGCCGCGTTTCCTTTTCGCCGGCGACCACCGGCATCATTGGCACGCCGGCGCGGGCGTAGTCCTGCGAGGTGCCGAGCGCCAGCGCCCAGAAGTGTGGCGGCGTCCAGAAGAAGATGATGGCGAACAGGATGATCGCCCCCCAATCAACTGTGCCGGTGACGGCGACCCAGCCGACCAGCGGGGGCAGGGCGCCCGCGGCGCCGCCGATCACGATATTCTGCGGCGTGCGGCGCTTAAGCCACATGGTGTAAACGACGACGTAGAACAGGATCGTGGCCGCCAGCAGCGCCGCCGCGACGGCATTGACGAACAGGCCCATGGCCGCCACCGCACCGGTGCCCAGGCTGACGCCGAAACCGAGCGCCTCGCCGCGGCTGACGCGACCGGCCGGGATCGGCCGCCGCGCCGTGCGGCGCATCTTGGCGTCGATATCCGCCTCATACCACATGTTCAAGGCGCCCGACGCGCCGGCAGCGACCGCGATGGAAAGGATCGCGGCAAAGGCCAGGACCGGGTGCAGGCTGCCCGGCGCCATGATCACGCCGACCATGGCGGTGAACACCACAAGCGACATGACCCTTGGCTTGAGCAGGGCCCAGTAGTCGGCGACGCCGGCGCCGCCCCACTTGGCGGGCGCGGCGTCGATGGTTTCGACGGTTCTTGCTTGCGCCTGGTTCACGCTTTCGTCTCGCCTGGGTTAGCGGATGCGCGGCAGTTCATTGAACTGATGGAACGGCGGCGGCGAAGACAAGGTCCATTCGAGCGTCGTCGCGCCTTCGCCCCAGGGGTTCTCCGGGCAACGCTCGCCGGCGGTAAACAGCCGCCACATCGCGAGCATGAAGAACAGGAAGCCGACCCCGGCGATATAGGCGCCGATCGACGAGACCAGGTTCCAGAACGCATAGGCGTCCGGGTAGTCCACATAACGGCGCGGCATGCCGGCAAGCCCGAGGAAATGCTGCGGGAAGAAGATCAGGTTGACGCCGATGAAGGTCAGCCAGAAATGCATCTTGCCGAGGAATTCCGAATACTGACGGCCGGTCATCTTGCCGATCCAATAGTAGAGGCCGGCGAAGATAGCGAAGACCGCGCCCAGGGACAGCACATAGTGGAAATGGGCGACCACGTAGTAGGTGTCGTGCATCGCCTGGTCGGCGCCGGCATTGGCGAGGACCACACCGGTCACGCCACCCACGGTAAACAGCGCGATGAAGCCGATGGCCCACAGCATCGGCGTCTTGAACTCGATCGAGCCGCCCCACATCGTGGCGATCCAGGAGAAGATCTTGATGCCTGTGGGCACCGCGATGACCATGGTCGCGGCGACGAAATAGGCCTTGGTATCGACATCGAGGCCGACCGTATACATATGGTGCGCCCAGACGATGAAGCCGATGAAGCCGATCGCCACCATGGCGTAGGCCATGCCGAGATAACCGAAGACCGGTTTGCGGGAGAAGGTCGAAACGATATGACTGATCATGCCGAAGCCCGGCAGGATCAGGATGTAGACCTCGGGGTGGGCAAAGAACCAGAACAAGTGCTGGAACAGCACCGGATCGCCGCCCATCGCGGGTTCGAAGAACGCGGTGCCGAAGTTCCGGTCGGTCAACAGCATGGTGATCGCGCCGGCGAAGACCGGCA
>JAKSBY010000032.1 GCA_022360855.1 Sphingomonadales bacterium
CATGCTGCTGGATATCGAGCGCCTTGAGGTCCTGCGCGGGCCGCAGGGCACGCTGTTTGGCCGCAACACTACCGGCGGGGCGATCAGCATCATCACCCGCAAACCGGGGCCCGAATTCGAGGCCAAGGGCGAGTTGTCCTATGGCCGGTTCGACGAAGTGACGGCCCGGGCGGGCCTGAACGTGCCCCTGGCGGATGGCGTATACGGCCGGGTTGCGGCCTTCTATTCGAACTATGACGGCTGGCAGCGCAGCGTGCGGACCGACGAGCTCTACAACGGCAACAAATCATACGGCGTGCGCGGTGCGCTCCGCATCGAGCCGTCGGACACCGTGACCTGGGATATCGCCGGCGATTGGCAGTTCCAGCGCCGCCAGACCTTGCAGTCGATCGTGGATCCGGTGGCGGCCGAGACCAACGTTTCGGGCGGCGACGACGGCCCCTGGGCGCTGGGCAGCGGCGATCTCAACGATGTTTACCTGAGCAATTGCACCGACGGCGAAACGCCGTTCGAATGGATACGCAACGGCTGTACGGCAAGCGAGGTGGAGGGCTTCAACATCTATTCCAACTTCGCCGTCGATTTCGCCGAGGCGGCGACGCTCAACCTCATCAGCGGCTATCGCGATCACGATCACCGCTTCGTCAGCCCGCTGAACGCGTCCCTGCGCGGTGGCTTCGAACTGCCGCTCTCGACCCAGGGCCGGAGCAAGATGATGCAGCAGGAGCTCAAGCTGAGCGGCGTGCTGCTCGACAGCCGGCTGACCTATGTCACCGGCCTGTTCTATCTGACGGAAGACAATTTCACCGATTTCGAAACCGCGCTGTCGACCCCCGAGCTGGGCGTGTTCCTGGTCGTGAACCGCAACATGATGGAGAACGATTCCCGCAGCTTTGCCTGGTATGGCCAGGGCGAATACGCGCTTACCGAAAATCTGACCTTTACCGCCGGCCTGCGCTGGACGCGCGAGAAGAAGACGATCCCCTTTTACGAGCATACCAACGATGCCGGCGTCAATTTCGACATCGACGATATCGTCGCGCTCGGCACGCCGGACCGCGTGGTGACGCGCCAGTGGACGCCGCGCTTCATCCTGCAATATGACTTCGATGTGGATGTCATGGTCTATGCGTCGGCCACCCGCGGCTTCAAGTCGGGCGGCTGGAACGGGCGCGCCGGCCAGGCCCGGCTGATGACCTTCTTTGAGAAAGAGACCGCGTGGTCCTACGAGCTGGGCAGCCGCGCCGAGTGGTTCGACCGCAGGCTGCGTACCAATGTGACGCTGTTTCACGTCACCTATAACGACCTGCAGCTCCCGTCGCTCGCATTCGTGCCGATGCCGGGCGAGATTCCCCAGTTCATAACCAGCAACGCCGGCAAGCTGCGCGTGCGCGGCGCCGAGATCGAGCTTTCCGCGGTCCTGTCGCCGGGGTTGACGGTCTATGCCAATCTCGGTCTGCAGGATGGCAACTACAAGTCCATCGGTGAAAGCGCGGCGGCGGCAGGTATCCTGATCGACAACCGGCCGCAGCGGACCCCGGACGTGACGGCGCTGATCGGCGGCGAATACCGCAGCTTTGTGAACACGCTCTCCGGCGAGGTGTACGCGAATGCCGATGTTCAGATCACCAGCTCCTATTTCATCGACGCGCAGAACACCCCCTCGGCGCTCAATCCCGGGCACACCACCGTCAACGCCTCCATCGGCTATGAGCGGGACGGCGGCGCGTGGGCCCTGCAACTCAGCTGCAAGAACTGCTTCGACAAGCGCTACTTCACGGACCAGCTTCTCGGCGCGCGTTTCCTCAACGATCCCATGCGCTGGCTCGTGATGCTGAGGTTCCGCTACAACTAGAGCCGGGCAACGGCGATTCGGAGGAGACCGGACGATGGCGCAGACACCTCTCGTCACGGCCATGGCCTGCATGACCGTGGCCGCGGCGGACCCGGCGTCGCTCTTCAAGCTCCTGCGTGAAGGCATGGGCTGGGAGGTCTGCGCGGAAGGCGCGGTGGACGAGGGGGTGAGCCGCCTCTGGGGCGTATCGGGAGCTGAGAATCACGGCCCCTTCTTCCTGCTGCGCTCGCCGGGCGCCGAGCGCGGGATGATCCGCATCGTCCGCGGCACCGACCGGTTTCCCGAACGGCCCATCGGCGCGCGCTGGAGCGGCGTCGAGATCGTGGTCATGAACGATATCGACGGGCTCTACGAGCGCCTCGCCGCTATGCCCGAATTCCAGGTCACCCGGCCGCCGGACAACGCGGACTTTTCCGATGTGGGCGCCAATATCCACCGGTTTTTTCACGGCCGCGCGTCGGGCGGCACGCATCTCATGTTCACCATGGAGGTCACGAAGCCGCGGGACTACGCCTTCCCGGCGGCCGAGGCGCAGGTCGGCCATGTTTTCAGCATCCCGCTGGTCAGCACGGACTATGCCACGAGCCGCCGTTTCTACGAAAACGACCTGGCGATGGTCTCCGTGCTGGACGATCATCTGACCGGCGGCATCTGGCATGAAACCTGGGACCTGCCGGAGGGGACGCCGGTCGACCTGTCGATCCTCAAGGGCAATGCGCCGGGGTTCGGCTGGGGCGGCGTGGAGCTGCAGGGCTACGAGCCGGCCGTGGTCGACCCCGTGCCCTGGTCGCGGGACCGGCTGGACGGCGGCGCCTGCCTGGCAACCTTCACAGCGGACGATATCGACGCGACTCACCGTGCCCTGGAAGGCAGTGCCCGGTGCACATGTCTCGGGCGCCCGGTCCCCATCGACGCGCCACCCTATAATGGCGGCCGGGTCTTCGCTGCCATCGGGCCGAATGGCGAACGCCTGGAGTTTTGCGAGCGCTTCGCCGTCTAAGGACGGTCGATTCTAAAGCGTTTTGCACCTACGTTGAATCAGCAATCAAGTCATTGCGAGAAGCGCCAGCGACGCGGCAATCTCGTGACCCATTCTCGTCATTCCCGCGCACGCGGGAATCCATGTCAAGGCTGGCTTGGATGCCCGTTTACACGGGCATGACAGGAGGGGCGACGCTCTTCGACCGCGAGATTGCTTCGCTCCGCTCGCAATGACGAGCCAGATTAAGCGCAAAAAGCCCTAATCTCGCGGGATCGTGTCGCGCCAGACCATCTGGCTGGGGATCTGGCGATCGATGCCGGGCTCGGTCACATGCGTCGGGTCGTCGAGCCCGAGCATGTCGAGCGTTGCGTCGACCATCAGGTCGATAGGCTGACGCACCGTGGTCAGCCGGTAGGGCCATCGGGCGCCTTCGGGGATGTCGTCGAAGCCGCCGACCATGACGTCTTCGGGGATGCCGAGGTCGAAGCGCTGACGCAGGGCGTCCATGGCGCCCATGGCCATGATGTCGTTAATGCCGAAAATCGCGTCCGGCAGCGCCGCGCGGTCCGTGCCGAATCGCTCGAGGACGCCGTTGAAGGCGCCGTCATAGACCGAGGCGCCCTCGATCTCCAAGATGTCGCCGCGCCCTATGCCGCCTTCCAGCAGGCGTTCCGTGAAGCCGCGCACCCGGTCCTGGCTGGTGGTGCCCATGGGATCGCCCTTGATCATGGCGAAGGTGCGGGCGCCGGCGGCCAGAAACGCTTCGGCCATCAACCTGCCGCCGCCGTAATTGTCGCACCGCACGACGGATGCGTCGCTGCCCGGAACATAACGGTTGAAAAGTACGATCGGTACGTCCCGGTCGTGGCAGATATTGGCCATCCTGGTCGATAGCTGGGCCGCGGTGAGAATGGCGCCGTCGACCTGATAGCGCAGGACCCGGTCGATCAATTCGTCGATTGTCTCGCCATGTTTGGACGTAAAGGTGAAGACTTGGCGCCCTTGTGCCTGTAGTGCGTCGACAAAGGCCTGCAGCACGTGAACATAGAACGGGTTGTCCAGGTTGCCCAGAATGACGGCGACCGTGTTGGAGCGCTTGGTGGTCAGGCTGCTGGCAATGGAGTTGGGTACATAGTTCAGCTTGCGCGCCGCTTCCAGAATCCGCTGCTGCTTTTCCTCGGTGATACTGGCCCCCGGCGTGAAGGCCCGTGAAACCGCGGACTGTGAGACGCCCGCCAGCGCCGCGACGTCAATCGACGTGGCTCCTGACCTCTTGCGACTTGCCGACAAACGACCTTCCGATCCTCATAATGAATGCGCAGTCATGCTGAATCGTCGTTGAAATCCCCCATGATTTCAAGCTGAAACCGGTGTCCTCGACCCTTGCCCGCCAGGGCACCCTATGTAAATAGAAAGTTGCTTTTATATGATATTTACAAAATATTTTTTGTTCCTTAAGGTGCGGGCGACAAATACGCGGCCTGACGACAAGGCCTGACAAGCAAGGGAGGAACCGGACAATGTGGAGAGATATGCTTGCCGTTTCGACCGCCACTGCGGCGCTGATGATCCATACCGGCGCGCAGGGGCAGGATGCGGACTCGCCGAATACCAGCCAGGGCTTGGAAAACATTATCGTCACGGCCGAAAAGCGTGCCGAGACCATTCAGAGCGTGCCGGTGTCGGTCAGCGCCTTCGACGAGGCCAGTTTCGAGCGCGACCAGATCTTCGGGGTCCAGGATTTGCACAACGCGGTGCCCGGCCTGTCGGTGCAGCGCAACCCGAACAGCTCCAACGGCGCGTCCATCTTCCTGCGCGGCATCGGGCAGGACAACTCCACCATCCTGGACGAGGTCGGCGTCGGCATCTATCTGGACGGCGTCTATATGGGCCGCAATATCGGCGCGCTGCTGGACCTCAACAATTTCGAACGGATCGAAGTTTTGCGCGGACCCCAGGGCACGCTCTACGGTCGTAACACCACCGGCGGCGCGATCAAGCTGATCAGCCGCCGCCCCGATGTGGACCGCTTCAGCTTCCATGGCGACGTCACCGTTGGCAGCTTCGATCGCCTGGATGTGCGCGGCGCCGCCAATATCCCCATGGGCGATGGGCTTGCCGCCAATATCAGTTTCATCTCACTGACCGACGACGGCTATTACCGCAACGAGGCGACCGGCCAGCACCTGAACACCAAGAATGTGCAGGCCTTGCGCGGCGCGCTGTCGTGGACGGCGAGCGACCGGTTGAGCGTGTTCCTGACCGTGGACTACTCGGTCGACCGTTCCAGTATCCAGGTTGGTACGCAGATGCTGGGCACCGCTCCGCCGGATGACGAGGTGCCGCTGTTCACCGGGATCTTCGATTCGCGCCCCGATGTGGACGACGTCAACGACTTCGAGGGCTGGGGCGCCGCCCTTACCCTGACCTACGAAACCGGTGCGGGGACGCTGCAGTCGATCTCCGCCTATCGCGGCTTCGACTACAAGATCAACCTCGATCTGGCGGGAGCGGGCTTTGGCCTGGATCTGCTGCGCGACACGCAACAGGACCAGATTTCGCAGGAGTTGCAGTTCACCTCCGACTTTTCCGACCGCTTCAGCCTGGTCGCCGGGCTCTACTATTTCCGCGAAGAGGCCAGCGAGGACCTGTTCCTGGCGGTGCTGCCCGATATCGTGTTTCCCTCGAGCCCCGAACAGACCTCGCAGAGCGTCGCTGTTTATGGCCAGTTTGAATACGTATTCACTCCCTGGCTTACCGGCATCGTCGGCGGGCGCTTCACCTATGACAAGAAAACGGTTGGGCGCAACGCCATCTTCGACGGAATCACCGCGTCGGAGAACTGGAGCCGGTTTACGCCTAAGGTCGGGCTGAGCGCCGACTGGGGTCCGGACAGGCTGATCTTCGTCACCTATTCACAGGGCTACAAGGCCGGTGTGTTCCAGCCGTTTCCGACCGATCCGCTGACGGCTTCGGCTGCGCTGGAGCCGGAAACCATCGACGCCATCGAGCTCGGGGTCAAGGCCGACTGGCTGGAGCGCCGGCTGCGCACCAATATCGCGCTGTTCCGGAACAAGTTCGAGAACATCCAGTTGTCGCTGCTGTCCGACGGCGGCGCGGTCGAATCGCTGTCCGCCGACCTCATCGTCAAGGGCATCGAGGCCGAGGTGACGCTGATCCCGGTCGACGGCCTGCGGCTCTACGCCAGCGGCGCGCTCATGGACTCGGAATTCACGGCGGTGCCGCCGATGGGCGTGGGCACGCCGCGGCTGGGCGAGGGGCAGAAGTTCACGCCGGACTTTACCGGCCGCATCGGCGCCGAATACACCTGGGACGTGCGTGACGATCATGAACTGACCCTCGGCGTCAGCTACGACTGGACCGGCGAGCAGTCCCACGGCTATCCCGCCGCCATCACCTCCCAGGGCGGCTTCGGCCTGCTCGACGCCCGGCTGGCGTTCAACCATCGCGACGGCTATTGGGGCATCGAGCTGGCCGGCGAGAATCTGGCGGACGACATATATTGGACCTATACCAGCTATCTGGCCGGCCTGACCCGGTTCTATCAGCCGGGCAGAACCTGGTCGCTGCGTCTCAAGGGTGCCTTCTGAAATGCGGCAAATCATCTACTCCCGGTTCGGCGACCCGACCGAGGTTTTGGACGTGGTCGAGGCCGCCCCGGCGCAACCGGGGCCCGGTGAGGTGGCGGTCGCGCTGGAGGCGGCGCCGATCCATCTCGCCGACCTCAAGCACATCCGGGGCCTGCCGTGGTTCGACGGCTATCCGGCGCCACAGGTGCCGGGCTACGAAGGGGTCGGGCGGATTGCCCGGGTCGGGCCGGACGTCTCCGGCTGGTCGGCCGGTGACCGGGTGTTCCTGCCGGTCCGCTTCGGTGCCTGGCGCGAGGAGAGCCTGGCCGCGGCGGACGAGCTGTGGCGCGCACCCGAGCATATGGACGCCGCGCAGCTGGCGCTGTTGCCGATCAACCTGACCACCGCCTGGCTGATGCTGACGTCGGTCGTCACCCTGGCGCCGGGCGACTGGGTGATGCAGAACGCCGCCAATTCCAATGTCGGCTACTATCTCATCCGGCTGGCGCGGCGGCTGGGCGTCAAGACCGTCAACGTGGTGCGCACCCCGGAGCGGGTCGCCGAGCTGAAGGCCGCCGGCGGCGACGTCAACCTGGTCGATGGCCCGGACCTGGCCGACCGGGTCCGCGAGCACATCGGCAACCAGTCCCTTCGGTTGGCGTTCGACGCGGTGGCTGGCGACGCCACCGAGCGGCTGGCAGCGTGTTTAGGCCCGGCCGGCGGCACCGTCGCCGTCTATGGCGTGCTGAGCGGTCAGGCTTGCGCCGTCGCGCCGGAGCGGCTGTTGTTCGACGACGTGTCCGTCGTGGGGTTTTACACTGCGCGGACGCTGGCCGGCTTCGACGCCGAACAGCATAGGGAGATGCGCCTGGCGCTGGAGCAGTATCTGGAGGAGGATCCGCCTGAGTCGGCCATTGCCGGCGTCTACCCCTTCGCGCGGGTACGCGAAGCCGTGGCCCATGCCGCGCGCACGCAAGGCGACCGGGTCGGCAAGATCATCCTGACGCCTGACAGCACGGAGGTGGGCCAATGACCGACCGGGACAGTATTCGCGCCGTTATCGACGGCATGTTCCAGGCCTTTCTGGCGCATGATCCGGCCGGGGTCGACGCGCCGCTGCACCCGG
>JAKSBY010000393.1 GCA_022360855.1 Sphingomonadales bacterium
GTATTCATCGATGGCGGCCAGCGGCCGGCGGATGTCGCCAAGAATGTCAATACGCTGCTGCAACTGAAGGCGGTAGACGCGTTGATCGGCATGCACGATTCTGACGTACGCACAGCCATTCTTGACCTGGACGACCTCGCCATCCCCTATATCTACACGCCGACCTACGAAGGCGGCGAGACCGCGCCCGGCGTGTTCATGCTGGGCGAGACGCCGCGGCAACAGCTCAAGCCGGTTATCCCGTGGCTCATGGCCGAGAAGCAGGTCAGCCGCTGGTATCTGATCGGCAACGACTATAGCTGGCCGCGCAAGCTGAACGGCCTTGCGCGCTGCTTCATCCGCGAGGAAGGCGGCGAGGTCGCGGGCGAGCATTACGTCGCCTTCGGGACCGAGGACTTCTCGCCGTTTCTCGAGGACATTCGGGAATCGAACGCAGACGCCGTATTGGTCGCCCTGGTCGGCGCCGATTCGGTCGCCTTCAACCGCGATTTCGCCGAAGCCGGCCTCGCCGAGCGGGCGCTCCGCTTCGGACCGCTGGTGGAGGAGAACACGCTGTTAGCCATGGGCGCCAGTGCCGGCGCCGGGCTCTATACGGCGTCGGCCTATCTTGCCGCAATCGAGCGGGAGGAAAACCAGGCGTTTCTCACCGAGTATAACGCGCTCTTCGGCGCAGACGCGCCGGTGGTCACCAGCCTCGCTCAGTCGTGCTACGAAGCGGTCGTGTTTCTCGAGAAACTGGTCGGCAAAGCAGGCAGCCTGGATGCTGCACTTGAGAAGGCCAGCGAGGGCTTGACCTATCAGGGCGTCCGTGGCGCGGTTACCATGACCGGGCGGCATCTCGTGCAATCGATCCACCTCGCCGAAGTGGATGGCTTCGAATTTCAGATCGTCGCAGATTTTGACAGCGTCAGTCCCTGACGGCCTTGTGCAGAGAATATACACAATTCATTATTTAACTTTTCAATTATTTATTTTTATATTATAACCACTCCCACAACAAGATTCCGGGCCGGGTGGATTACTCCACATACGAGAAACCGGCCTGACGAGGGGAGTGAATATGCAATTCGAAACAGAGCTTACGGGCCGCCTGCTATGCGCAACCGCGCTGACATCAACCTTGTTCCTCGCCAACCCCGCCGCAGCGCAGGAAGACAGCGCCCGCGGCTCGACGCTCGAGGTCATCATCGTCACCTCGGAGCGCCGGGAGGGCAACCTGCAGAACGTTCCGGTTGCCGTCTCGGCGTTCAGCACCGAGACCATCGAACGGGCCGACATCAGCCATCCCATCGACATCGCCAACCGCGTGCCGAGCTTCACCTTCTCGCCCTTCGCGCCCGGGCAGGCCGTGTTCAGCCTGCGCGGCATCTCGTCGAATGACGACGGCGCCGGCACGGAAAATTCGGTCGCGGTGTTTCTCGACGACGTTTATTTCGGCCGTATCTCCAACTCCGCCTTCGACTTCTTCGATGCTGAGCGCGTCGAGGTGCTGCGCGGGCCCCAGGGCACGCTCTACGGCAAGAACGCCATCGGCGGGGCGCTGAACATCGTCTCGAAGAAGCCGTCCACCGAGGACTTTGACGCCAGGCTCCGGGTGATGCTCGGCAATTTCAACACGCGCAACATCGGCGGCTATGCCAGCGGACCGCTTGCCGGGAATTTCGCCGCCAAGGTCTCCTTCGCGCTCAGGAAGCATGACGGCTACGTCACCAACATCCTGACCGGCAATGATCTTGCCGATCAGGATTCACTCTCGGTACGCGGCCAGTTGCTCTGGCAGACGGAGAATACCGAGGTCATGCTGACCGGCTGGACCCAGGACGAGGACAATTCCGATATGGGCCGGATTCCCCTGCCGACCGCCGGTGTGCGTCCGTTCTTCGACGCTGCGGGCGGCGATGTCGAGCGGCGCCTGACGGTGACGCCCCAGGAAGGCTTTTCGATCCGCA
>JAKSBY010000131.1 GCA_022360855.1 Sphingomonadales bacterium
CGCGGCGGCCGGGAGCGGACGAACTCGCGCTTTGGCAGTGGGCGATGCGTGACGTTACGCCCCTGGGCGAGCGGCCGAAGATGCCCGAGCTGCCGAGAAACCGCCTGCCCCTCCTTCGCGATGCCGCCGCGCCCGAAATCGGTCACGGGCCCGCGCGGCCTGCGCCGGAGCGGCTTGGTGTCAAAGCCACCCGCCGCATCGCCACGGGCCGGCAGGCCATCGATACGGTCATCGACCTGCACGGCCTGACCCAGACCCGCGCCTTTCAGATTCTCGAGACGCGACTCCCGGCAGCGCGTCGGGCTGGCAACAAGACCGTGCTGGTGGTCACCGGAAAGGGCGCGCCCCAGGCCACCCTGCGCCATGACCCGGCGGAGACCCCGCGCGGCATTCTCCGCCGTGCCGTCCCACAATGGCTGGAAACCCCGCCGCTCTCGTCGCATGTCGCCGCCGTCTCCAAGGCCGGCCCGCGCCACGGCGGCGCCGGCGCGCTCTATGTGGTGTTGCGCAAGGCCTAAAGAATAAACCGCGAGAGGTCGCCGGCGGCGCCCATGTCGCCGATATGCTCTTCTACGTAGGCGGCGTCGATGGTGACCGCCGTGCCCGGCGTGTCGGAGGCGGAGAAGCTGACCTCGTCCAGCACCTTTTCCAGCACCGTGTGCAGACGCCGGGCGCCGATATTCTCAATTCGGGAATTGAAGTCGGCGGAGATGCGGGCGACTTCGGCGATGCCGTCATCGGTGAAATCGAGGCTCACTTCCTCGGTCGCCATCAGCGCCGTATATTGCTTGATCAGGCTGTTTTCCGGCTCCTTAAGGATGCGCACGAAATCCTCTTCGGTGAGCGCCCTGAGCTCGACCCGGATCGGCAGCCGGCCCTGCAGCTCGGGCAGCAGGTCCGACGGCTTGGCGAGGGAGAAGGCGCCGGACGAGATGAACAGGATATGGTCGGTCTTGACCGCGCCGTATTTGGTGGCGACCGTGGTGCCCTCGATGAGCGGCAACAGGTCGCGCTGCACGCCCTCGCGGCTGACGTCGCCTCCGCGGCGCTCCTCGCGGGCGCAGATTTTGTCGATTTCGTCCAGGAAGACGATGCCGTTCTGCTCGACCGCCTCGATGGCGTCGCGGGCGAGCGATTCGTCGTCGACCAGCTTGTCGCTTTCCTCGGCGATCAGCACCTCATGGGCTTCGTTGACGCTCATGCGCCGGCGCTTGGTACGTCCGCCCAAGGCCTTGCCGAACATCTCGTTCAAGTTGATCATGCCGACGCTGGCGCCGGGCATGCCGGGGATCTCGAATTGCGGCAGGCCGCCGGTGTCGGCCACGTCGAGCTCGACTTCCTTTTCGCCGATCTCGCCCTGGCGCAGCTTGGCGCGCCATTTCTGGCGCGTATCGGCGCTGGCGTTTGCGCCGACCAGTGCGTCGAGCACGCGCTCCTCTGCCGCCAGTTGCGCCTTGGCCTCGACCTCGCGGCGCTTTTTCTGGCGGATCATTCCGAGCGCGACCTCCACGAGATCGCGGACGATCTGCTCGACATCGCGGCCGACATAGCCGACCTCGGTGAATTTGGTCGCTTCCACCTTGATGAAGGGCGCCTCGGCGAGCTTGGCGAGGCGGCGCGAAATCTCGGTCTTGCCGACGCCGGTCGGGCCGATCATCAGGATGTTCTTGGGCAGCACCTCCTCGCGCATGTCGCCGGTCAGCTGCTGGCGCCGCCAGCGGTTGCGCAAGGCAATCGCCACCGCGCGCTTGGCGTCTTTCTGGCCGACGATGAAGCGGTCGAGCTCGGAGACGATCTCCCGGGGCGAAAAGGCGGTCATGCGCTCTCCAGCTCCTCGAGGGTGAGCGCCTCGTTGGTGTAGACGCAGATCTCGGCGGCGATGGCCATGGCCTTCCTGGCGACCTCTTCCGCCGAAAGCTCGGTCGCCATCAGCGCCTTGGCCGCGGCCAGCGCGTAATTGCCGCCGGAGCCGATGCCGATCAGGCCCTCGTCGGGCTCGAGCACGTCGCCGGTGCCGGTCAGCACCAGGCTGATGGATTTGTCGGCGACCGCCATCATGGCTTCCAGGCGCCTGAGATAGCGGTCGGTGCGCCAGTCCTTGGCGAGCTCGACGCAGGCGCGGGTGAGTTGCCCCGGATGGCGCTCCAGCTTCTCTTCCAGGCGCTCGAACAGGGTGAAGGCGTCGGCGGTGGCGCCGGCAAAGCCCGCGATCACCTCGCCGGTGCCGAGCGGGCGCACCTTGCGGGCGTTGGCCTTGATGACCGTTTGTCCCAGCGAGACCTGGCCGTCGCCGGCGATCACGACCTTGCCGGCCTTGCGCACCGACAGGATCGTCGTGCCGTGCCAGAGCTCCGTTGCCGGGCCTTGCGAATACGTGTTCATGGCTGAGGATATCATGTTGGTGTGGTTGGTGAGGATATAGTGCGGCCCCGGCGCTCTGACAAGACGCTGGTTTGGCTTACGCCTTCCTGCTATAGGGCGCGTCGAACGCCCCGGAACGAGAGGACCGCACGCGCCATGCGCACCGCCACCGTCAAGCGCGAGACCAAGGAGACCCGCATCAGCGCAACCGTCAATCTCGACGGCAGCGGGCAGTATGACGTCAAGACCGGCATCGGCTTTCTCGATCACATGCTGGAGCAGCTCTCGCGCCACAGCCTGATCGACCTGGAGATCGCGGCCGAGGGCGACCTGCACATCGATTTCCACCACACCACCGAAGATACCGGCATCGTCATCGGCCAGGCCGTCAAGGAAGCGCTCGGCGAGCGGCGTGGCATCACCCGCTACGGCCACGCGGTGATCCCGATGGACGAGACTTGCACCCGGGTCTCGGTGGATGTGTCAGGCCGGCCCTTTATGGTGTGGCAGGTGGACTTCACCAAGCCCAAGCTCGGCGAGATGGACACGGAATTGTTCCTCGAATGGTTCCGCGCCTTCGCCCAGGCGGCCGGGGTGACTCTGCATGTGGAAAACCTCTACGGCACCAACAACCACCACATCGTCGAATCCTGCTACAAGGGCCTCGCCCGGGCACTGCGCCAGGCCATCGAGATCGACCCGCGCAAGGCCGACGCGGTGCCGTCGACCAAGGGCTCGCTCACAGGGTAAGCGTCTATGGGCGAGACGGTCGCCATTATCGACTATGGCTCGGGCAATCTGCACTCCGCCGCCAAGGGGCTGGAGCGC
>JAKSBY010000224.1 GCA_022360855.1 Sphingomonadales bacterium
CACCTCGATTTCCTCGCGGCCCAGCGATCCAGACTCGCCGGCGTGCGGATTGAGGGCGGCGACCCTGAGCCGGGGCCGGGAAATGCCGAAGCGGCGGCGCAGATCCTTATTCGCGGTCATTGCCGCGTGGCAGATCGCTTCTTTCGTAAGGGCGGACGGAACGTCTCGAAGCGGGATATGGACGGTCACCAGCACGGTTCGGAGATCACCAGTGACCAGCATCATGACCGCTCGATCAGAGGGCTGACCGGCGAGATGCGAGAGGAAGTCCGTATGGCCGGCGAATTCGAAACCGGCCTCGTAGAGGCTGCCCTTCTGGATCGGGTTGGTAACGACGCCTGCGACCTGGCCTGCCCGGGCCAGCTTGACGGCACGTTCGACCGCACCGATCACGGCGCTGGCGTTGGCGGCAGACGGCCGGCCGTGTTCGACCGCTTCGGCCAGCGGCATGTCGGCCACAGGCAGCGAGCGATCAAAGACGTCCGCGATCTCGTCGGCGCGGGCGTCCGGCGGTACGACGTGCACGTCGGCGCCCGCCGCTGTCATTATCTCCGCCGATCCGACATAGAGGAACGGTGGCAGCTCCAGGTCGCGCCGCCGTTGCCAGGCCTTTGCCGTGATCTCGGGCGCGATGCCCGCCGGCTCGCCCATGGTGAGCGCAAGGGGCCGCGCCTGGCTTTCCGGTCGGTTCATTCAGTCCTTATAATCGACAACCGCATTGCGGCGAAGGTCGCGCAGATAGCGGCGCGCCATCATCGAAAGGCGCTGCTGTTCCAGCCGGTTGAGCACCGCATCGAAGGTCGGCATGTTGACTTCCGGCTCGGTGCGGCCGCAAACCACCAACAGAAGTACGCCGTTCTGGGTAAGAACCGGCGCCGTTGACTTGCCGATCTCGAGATCCTGGAGGCTGGTGCGTAGCTGCGCCGGCATCTCTCGCAGCGAGATTTCGCCGACGGCGAACTCCTGGGTGGCGTTGGTCCGCTCGGCAAACGCCGCGGTCTGATCGCAGCCCTCTATCTCCTCATAGAGGACGTCGAGCTCTTCCAGGCGCTGCTGAATGCTTTCGCGCGTCGTCGATTCGTCGAACACATAGGCGATCTGGCGGAGGTCGAGGCGCATGTCGAGCGGATCGATGCTCAGGATCCGTCTGCGGTCGCGCAGGTTCAGGATGTAGAACCCGCCGCCGGCGCTGATCGGATCGGAGACGTCCGACGGCGTCATGTTTTTGAGCTGGCTGTCGAGCACCTCGATAAGCTGGCCCTCGGTCACCCATCCCATATCGCCGCCCACGGCCGCCGTCGCGGCATTGGAAAACTGCCGGGCAACCGCCTGAAAGGGCGCGCCTTCGCGGATTTGCGCGACGAGCCGTTCGGCGCTGGCGCGAACTTCGTCGCGCCGCGACGGCAGATCGACCAGGAGATAGATCTCCGAGACGAGATATTCGAACTGGCCCGCGCTGTTTTGCAGCCGTTCGAGAACCTGCTCGACCTCCTCATCGCCGACGGTGATGAACGACCGCAGCCGGCCCGAGACCAGGGTCTGCCAGGCGAGCTCGGCCTCGACCTGACGCAACAGCGATTCCTTACTGGAACCGTTGGAAATCAGGAAGGCCGAGAACTGTTCCGGCGACTGGTTGAAGTTCTGGCTGATGCGCGCGAAGGCTTGCTCCTTCTCGCCGGCGGTGATCTCGACCTCGAACTCGGCGGCTTCCTGCAGCTGCAGCATCTCGTCGACCATGCTGCGCACGACCTGTTCGCGCAGCCGGGCAAATTCCTCATCCGAGTTCACGCCGCCGGTCGCGGCCAAAACCAGGCCGAGACGCTGGCGCACGTCATAGGCGGAAATCACCTCGTCATTGACCAGCACCTCGATCTTCTCGACCGCTTGCTGGGCGACGGCGGCGGGCGGCACGATCCCCGAAATCAGGGCCAAAACCGCCGCGGTAACAAAAGAAAAACCCCACCGGCGCGCCTGTTTTGGGGCCGGCGGCAAGAAATCTACAACCATTCTGTCTCGATGCTTCTTCGTTGAAGCTCCCATTCTTAAGGCGTCTGCCTTTAAACCTACTATTATAGCATTCGGGGCCTCGCGGGACACGGTATACACCAATCACCCGAGGTTTTTCAGCTTTATTCTGATCAGCACCGACGTTCCCGGCTGTATGTCTCGGTCTTCGGTAAAATTGCGCCTTATGGCAAGACCCAGCTCCAGGCATTCGTCGGAATATTTGATGCCGCCGCCATGCGAGATCGGAGCGTTGCCGTCGGTGAGATCGCGGATCACATGTCCGGTCAGCGCCCAATACTGCTTGATGCGGATTTCCGCGGATGCGCGCAGTTCCTCGCGGTCCGGCCGGCCGAGCGCGTCGAGGTCGCGGTCGAGCTGGAAATAGCCGGTCGTCAGCCGGAACCGCTTGGTGCGGATGGTGGCGTCGATCTCGTTGCGGCGGAAATCAAGGTTTTCGCGGTCGAGTCTGAACCGGTGCGAGATCGTCAGCGCGCGCGCGATGAAGAGCTTCCAGCGGCCGACATAGTCGGAGCGGCGGTCGTCCAGCCCAGTCCCGTCGGGAAAGCTCGCCGGGTCGGCGGTGAAACGGAAGGTCTGGCCAAACAGCGCCTCCGCCTCGATGTTCTTCGCCAGCAAGGTCCATTGCAGGCCGTAGGTGATGCGGCTGCCGCCTTCGTAGAGATCGTATCCTGGGAGCCGGTGGGGGTCGAAAATGTTGCTGTCGGAAAGGTCGAAGGTGCGGCTGTCTTCGTTCGGCAGCAGGATCTGATCCGGGTCCTTGCGCGCGAAGGTGACGAGCACGACCGGTTCGATCGTCTGCCGCGTATTGGCGCCGATGCGGGCGAAGGGCCAGCGGAAACTGCCGGTTACCTCCGGCAGGAAGCGGGTCTCGAAACCGTCAACCGCGCCGAAAGCGGGATTGTCCGGAAAGGCCGTGTCCGATGCGTCGATCAGGTCGCCGCGCAGGCTGGCTTCCAGGCGGAAGACCTGGCCGATGGCGTTGGTATACGGCACTTCGATGCCGCCGGTCAGCGCCAGCCGCCTTGTGTCGAGCCCGTCTGTGCGGTGCAGCGCCAGCCCGTCGGCCTGCAGCTTCCATATCTCGCCCCAGCGGCCCGGCTTGCTGACATATTCCGCGTCCACGAGCGGCGCCGCGTAGCCGGTCAGGCCCTGGACGTCCTCGACCCGGAGACCCTGGAAAAACAGGCTCTCGGCGCTGATGTAGGAGCGGCCGAAAAAGCCCTCGAGCAGGTAGTTGGAGGTCAGCGTATCGTCATTGGTGAAGTCGTAGCGCCTGAGATAGGTATCGTCGCTGGCCCATTTGACGACATAGGTCGACCGCCAGTTCTTGCCGTGGCGGAAGCGGCCGTTGGAGAAAATGTGGCCACGAAATTCGTGGCCGCCGATCTTCTCGGCCAGGTCGTTGCGGCGGTCCGCATAGGTGATGCTGCCGTCAAACTGAAACTGGCCGAAGCCGACGTGCCGGCGATACTGGCCGGCGAGCACAAGTCCTTCATTGGTCGTGATGATCGGGGTGATCGTCGCGTCGGAAGACGGCGAGATCGCCCAATAATAAGGCAGTCCCAGAACCACGCCCAACTCCCGGCGGATGCGGATATCCGGGCTCAGAAAGCCGCTGGCCCGCTCGGTATCCGCGTCGGGATGGGAGAAATAGGGCAGGTAGGCAACCGGCAGGCCGGCGACTTCGAGATAGGCGTTCTTATAGAACAGCCGGCGCTTTTCCTGGTCGTGGGTCACCCGCGCCGCCTTGATCTGCCAGATCGGCCGGTCGTCGGGATCGTCGTCGCAGAGGCGGCACGGCGAATAGACCGCGTCGTTAAGCACGGTAATGCGCCCGGCCGAGCGCTCCGCGGAGCGCGCTGCGGCGCGACCGCCGTCGGCCATGAGAAGCCG
>JAKSBY010000739.1 GCA_022360855.1 Sphingomonadales bacterium
CAAACAGGTTGCCGACATTGTTCTTGGTCGTATCGGCAAAAATCTTACCGCCCTTGGCATTGAACCGGAAATTGACGATAGGAAACCCGTTCTGGTCGAAGCCCTGGCTGGCGTCGGCCAGATCCTCGCCGCGTATCAGCGCGCGTTTGCGCAGCACGATCTCACCGAACCTCTGGGGGTCGTTGGGATAGGGAAAGATGCCCGAGCCGCCCGGCAGCCGGCCGCGCCTAGCGTCCTCGACCGAGGTGTTCATATCCACCATATGGAATGTCATCTTGGCGACCTTGGACAGGACGTCTTTGATCTCCTGCGAGTTCTTGGCGCCCGGCACCTGCAGAAGGATGCGGTTTTCGCCCTGGCGTTGCACGGTCGGCTCGCGCGTGCCGAGTTCGTCGATCCGGCGCCGGACGATCTCGATGGCCTGGTCGACCGCCGAACGTCTACGCTCCACGACGCCCTGCTCGGTCAAGGCGACGCGAACACGGCCGCCGTCACCGGCCTCGACCTCGAGATCGCTGGTCGTCGGCCCGATGAGATTTGTCGTCAAAGGCTGAGCCAGTTCCCGCAATATCGACAGGGCCTGGGGCCGGTCCTCCGGATCGCGCAATCGGAACGTCACCGCGTTGCCTTCCGTGCCGAGGCCGAGATAGCCGATGCGCGCGCCACTCAGTTCGGACCGGACGTCGGAAACCAGGTTGTCGAGGCGCTCGTCGAGCACCGAGTCGACGTCGACCTCAATCAGAAGATGCACGCCGCCCTGCAGGTCGAGGCCGAGATTGATCTGATTTTTCGGCAGCCAGTCCGGGTAGCCCTCCAGACTCTGCTCGGTAAACCCGTTCGGCAATGCCGTTACGATACCGGCCAGGCAAACCAGCGAAACCAAAAGAATCTTCCAGCGGGGGAAGTTCAGCATAAGCGGTAACTAATCCTTAGCCGGCTCGCCCTTGGCGCGGACCTCGCTGACTGTCGTCTTGACGACGCGAACGCGTACGCCGTCCGCGATTTCGACGCCAAGCTCGTCATCGCCGACCTTGGCCACCTTGCCGATAATCCCGCCCGAGGTGACGATCGTGTCGCCACGGCGCACCGCCGCGACCATGTCGCGATGCTCCTTGAGGCGTTTCTGCTGCGGGCGAATCAACAGAAAGTAGAAGATCAGGAAGATCAGGATCAGAGGCAGGAAGAAGCCTAACCCGAATTCGCCGCCGCCACCGGCCGCCTGCGCATAGGCTGGAGAGATCAACATGGCCACTCTTTCATTGTTTTTGCCGGCCCCAAAAGCTGGCGGGACTATAGCCGCGCCCGGATTGAATTCAAGCCTTGATAACTTGTGTAAATCGGCGTTGATGGGCGCGGAATCAAGGTGGCTTGACAGTACGCGGGCAATTTCGTTGCCTACGGCCAGCAAGTTTTGGAAATCCATGGCCGAAATCACTGACACCGAAAGCGCTCTGGCGCGGATCGCCGATGCGCTCGACCGCCTCGCGCCACCGGCCGAGACCGGTGCGGGGCTTGCCGAGGGCGATGCCTTTGTCTGGAACGCCGGGACGCGGGCCCTGGAGGCGGTCGACCGGGTCGCCGCCTTGCC
>JAKSBY010000146.1 GCA_022360855.1 Sphingomonadales bacterium
ACCGCCACCCCGCACCGCACGACCCTCAAGGCCCTGCAACAGGCCTTCGAAGACGCCGGCATCGAATTCATCGACGACAACGGCATCGGCGTGAAATTGAAGGGGTGAGGGCCTAAAACGCCTTGTCCAGCACGGCCTCGACATGGACCCCGGCTTCCGCCGGGGTGACGGGTTGGGAGTCTCGGGTGACGGGTTAGGAGTCTCGGGTGACGGGTTAGGAGTCTTGGGTGACGGGTTAGGAGTCTTGGGTGACGGGTTAGGAGTCTGGGGTGACGGGTTAGGAGTCTGGGATGATGGGGTGGGAATGCGGGGTGTCTCTTCCAGGTTTCCCCTCCGCCGTCATTCCGGCGGAAGCCGGAATCCAGTCAGGATCAGAGGTCGTCGTAGAGATCGCGCCACTCGGGGTTGCGACTTTCGATCAGACTAATCTTCCAGGCCCACTTCCACTCCTTGATGCGTTTTTCCCGAACGATGGCATCTTTAATTTCATCGAAGGCCGCGAAGTAGACGAGCCTGTGGATCTGGTACTTACGGGTGAAGCCCGGAATCGCGTCAGTTTTGTGCTGCCAAACCCGCCGGGCCAAATCCGACGTTACGCCTACCTACAACGTGCCATTGCGCTTGCTCGACAAAATATAGACGTAACCCGGCTTCGACATCGGACATGCGTAGCCAGCTTTCCGGCATGACACAATGATGGACCCCGGCTTCCGCCGGGGTGACAGATGGTGTTTAGGGAGAACCGAGGCGGCTTAGGCGCGCCGTCCCCGCCGCCTCACCGCGCCGAGCCCGAGAAGGCCGAGGCCGAGGAGGGCCAGCGTGCCGGGGGCGGGGATCGCCGAGCTCCGCGCCGTCGGGATGGCGAGGCTTTCGAAATCGATGAAACCCTCGTCCATGGGGCCGGGAAACACCTTGGTCAGGGTAGTCGAAAGCGTCGCCACGCCGGTGGTCGTGTCGACGGTGTAGACCGCAAAGGGGTTTTCGGACATGAGGAAAAGCGTGCCCGAGGAATCGAAATCGAGGCCCTGTTGGTCGTCAATAGCGACTCCGAGGCCAAGAACGCCGACATTGCTGATGGCGGCCGTGGTCGGATTGATGGTCACGAGGAAGTCGTTGTCCGGATCGATGGCGAACAGCGTGCCGTCCGGGGCAAAGGCGATGGACGACAGGGTATCCAAGGTCAGGTCGCCGACCACGGTCGCGGCGCCCGTGGCGGTGTTGACGGTATAGAGGCGCGCGCCATCCTCGCCCCCGCCGTCGGTTATCAAAAAAAGCGTACCGTCGCTGCGGAACGCCAAGCCGCTATTGCCCAGAAAGTCCAGGCCCGTATTGCCGACCAGGGTTGCCGCCCCGGTGGCAACGTTGATCCTGTAGATGTCCCCGCCGCTGTCTTCGCTGGCGAACAGCTCTCCCGACGGGCTGAAGTCCAGCCCCTCGAAATCATGTTCGCCGGTCACGCCGGTCGGCCCGACGGTGGTAACCACGCCGGTCATCAGATCGATGGTGCGCAGCTCGGACGGAACGGGCGGCATGAGGAAATCAAAGTCCCGGGTGATGGAGTACCCGATAGGACCGGCCCAAACGGGCGTGGTCAGGAACAGGGCCAACAGGCCTGACGCGGCGACTGAGGTGAAACGGCTGAAACTCTTGGACATGATACGCCCCCAATACGGTTAAGCGACTTCGAACGTCGTTAACTATGCAAAAACCGCGCCAGATTCACGCTTTCCTTTGATATCAAAGGGTTAGCGTCTATGGCCGGTCGGTGAATTAACCAAGAATGTAAAGAAGCCCGACAGTTCGGGCGGGCCCGCCGCCTGGCCGCGCCGAGCCCGAGAAGGGCCAGCGTGCCGGGCGCGGGCACGCGCGCGCGGGTCGTGCCCTCCACCGTGCCGAGGACCCAAACGTCGGGACCAGAATTGATTTGTATCCCGTTGCCGTCGAAATTGGTGCCGAAGTCGGCCAGCCAGAAAAAGGCATGCTCAATCGGATCGAGCGATCCGGCATAGTCGAAATTGACCAGGAAACCGCCCAGGGAATCGCCTTGGGCAATACCGGGCAGCATGGGCGTAGCCTGGAACGCATCGAAGCTCGCGCCCCCGGCCTCGCCCCCCGGCAGCGGGTCGTTCTCGAAGGCGGATGCCAGCCAGCCGTTGTCGGCCACCACGGAGACATTGGAGTAAAGCGCCGGGTCATCGGCGTCGAAAAAGACGTCGAAGAAATCCAGGGGCGCGGTGCTGGCGCCTGTCGACGTGTTGGCGACCAGAAAATCGAAGGTGAAGTTGCCGCCGCCATTGTCGGTGAAGGTGTAGCTGACGTCAGCCATGTAGGTGGCGAAGGCCGGCCCGGTCAGCCCGACCGCAGCGGCAAAAGCGGCCGCCCGGACCGCCGGTTTCAAGCCCCGAAACATCATGCGTTGGCCTTTCAGGCGATGAGTCGCGTGAACACTCTCGAAACCATAAGTAGCAAGAATCGTGCCAAGCAAGATTCTTCAATAGAATCAAAGGTCTGGACATACCGGATGTTCAAATGTGTAAAGAAATCCGACGGTTTCGCGTCGGAAAGGGGCGGGACTTTACAACCTGGGGCTGCCCGTCAGCCCTGCGCCCGGAAGGCCCGGACCGCCTCGCGCATGGCCGCGTTGGATTCCTTGACCAGGGCTTCGTCGGCGACCGCGTTCAGCCAGGCGTGCAGCTTGGGCCGGCCCGCGGTGGGGTCGGCGCCGAAGCCGGGCATCAGCAGCGTCAAGTAGAAGAACAGCGGAACGAGCGCGCAGTCGGCCAGCGACCAGTCGTCGCCATGGGCGCGGCCGATGGGCATGATCACGGCCTCGATGGCGTCCAGCGCGGTATCGAGCTTGGCCAGGCTGTCGGCGATGAGCGCGGCGTCGCGGTCGGCCTCCGGCAGCGGCGCCTGGCCGAACAGCGGCACCAGGCCCTCGAAGGCGTAAAGATCGACCAGCCGGCAGATCAGGCGGACGCGGGCGCGGGCCTCCGGATCGCCGGGCAGGAGCGGCGCTTCCGGGAAGCGCTCCTCGAGATAGTCGCAGATCACCTGGCTTTCCGGCAGACAGAAGCCGCCGTCCTCCAGGGCGGGTACCTTGCCGAGCGGGCTGATGGCGAGATAGTCGTCGGATTTCATGCCGCCGGGCGGGGCCGCGTGCTCGATCTTGCCATCGATGCCCTTGAGCTTGATGGCCAGGATCACGCGCTCGACAAAGGGCGACAGCCGGGAGCCATAGAGTTTCATCGCGCTCTCCCCATCATCCGAAGCGCCGGCCGAGCCAGTCGAGGATCAGCCGGTTGACCTCGTCCGGCTTTTCCTGCTGGGTCCAGTGGCCGCAGCCCTCGATGGTGTGCATCTCCAGATCCGGGCAGTAGTTGGGCAGGAACTTGCCCCAATAGGGCGGGCAGATGAAGTCCTCGTCCGCCAATATCATCAGACACGGCACGGGCACCTGCGGCGTGTCGGAATCAGCATAGAAGCGCGCGGCGTCATGCCAGTTGCGGTCGAAATTGCGGTACCAGTTGAGGATGCCGCGAAAGCCGGTGCGCTTGAAGGTCTCGGCGTAGAAGGCAAGTTCCGTCTCGCTTGGAATCAGCTCCCCCGGCCACAGCGATTCGTCGGCGGAGATGTAGTGGATAAACGCCATGGCGCTCGGCGACGGCGGATGGTCCGGCGCCTTTTTGCCGCCGGACATGTTGTGGCGCATCATGAAGCGGATGACGCGTTCCGGGTCCGCGTCCAGAAGCGCCTCCCCGTCGCCGGGGTTCTGGAAGAAATTGATGTAGTTGGCCTCGCCGAACACCTCGTTGAAGCGCTGGATGGGCGGCACCTCGGTGCGCGGCATCAGCGGGATATTCAGCGCGATCAGCCCGGCCAGCCGCTCCGGGCAGTAGAAGGGCAGCGCCCAGGTGATGAAGGCGCCCCAGTCATGGCCGCAGAACACCGCCTTGTCGATGCCCTTGGCGTCCAGCAGCCCGACCAGATCGTCGGTCAGGTGCTGCATGTCGTAGTCTTCGATGGCCGCGGGCGCATCGGTCAGACCGTTGCCGCGCTGATCCGGCGCCATCGCCCGGTAGCCGGCCGCGGCGAGCGCGGGAAGCTGGTGGCGCCAGGAATAGGCGAGCTCCGGAAATCCGTGCAGGAAGACCACCGGCACGCCCTTCGCCTCGCCCGCGGGCCCGGCCTCGTAAACGGCCATTTTGATGCCGTTGGTGCTCACATAGTCGGGAGCATCGTATATCTCGTTGGTCAAGGTCCGCCCCGTCCGCTAACGTGCCGCCTGCGAGGAACACTAACATACGGGACCGACATGGAAAGCTTTGACGTCATCTACGCCCGCGCCGCCGAGCGCAAGGGCGGGCCCGAGGGGCTGGAGGCCCTGCTGCCAAAGCCGAAAACGCCGGAGGAGCTGGCCGCGCTGCCCGACGACCGCTACCTCTCGGCCATGACCAAGCGCATCTTTCAGGCCGGCTTCGTCTGGAAGGTGGTGGAGAACAAATGGCCCGATTTCGAGCGCGCCTTCTGGGGCTTCGATCCGCACAGGCTGGCGCACATGCCGGAAGAGGAGCTGCACGAGCTCACCTCCGACCCGGGCATCATCCGCAACTGGCCCAAGATCAAGACCGCCCACGCCAACGCCCGCTTCGTGCTGGACGTGGCGGCAGAGCATGGCAGCTTCGGCAAATTCGTCGCCGACTGGCCGCTGGAGGATATCACCGGGCTTTGGGACGTGTTGAAGAAACGGGGCAGCCGGCTCGGCGGCTCCTCCGGGCCCATGGTGCTGCGCATGGTGGGCAAGGACACCTTCGTTTTCTCCGACGACGTGGTGATGGCGCTGGTGGCCCAAGGCATCGTCGACGGCCGGCCGACATCCAAGACCGCACTCAAGGCGGCGCAGGACGCCTTCAACGGGTGGCGCGCCGAAAGCGGCCGGCATCTTTGCGAGATCAGCCGGGCGCTGTCCTGCTCGGTCGGCGAAAACTATAGGCATCCGGTGGAGGAAATGTGAGCCGCTTCGCCTTCACCAAGGGCGCCCACGACCTCGGCGGCGGCGCTTGGGCCTATCTGCAGCCGGACGGCGGCTGGGGCTGGTCCAATGCCGGCCTGATCAAGGACGGCGAAGCCTGCCTCCTGGTCGATACCCTGTTCGACGAGCGGCTGACCGCCGAGATGCTGGCGGCTTTGAAGGACGCGGCCGGCGTCAGTGTCAAAGACATCGCCACCCTGGTCAACACGCATGCAAATGGCGATCACACCTACGGCAACCGGCTGGTGGAGCATGCGGAGATCATCGCCTCGGCGGCGAGCGCGGCGGAGATGGACGAGGTGCCACCGGCCATGCTCGCCATGCTGGCGGCACAGGCGCCAAACATGGGCGCGCTGGGCGCCTACTTCCTGGAAGCCTTCGGCAGGTTCGACTTTGCCGGCGTCACCTTCTGCCCGCCGAACCGCACCTTTTCCGGCACGCTCGACCTCAGGGTCGGCGATACGGAGGTGCGGCTGATCGAGGTCGGCCCGGCGCATACCCGGGGCGACGTGCTCGTCCACATGCCGGGCCAGCGGGTCGTCTACACGGGCGATATCCTGTTCATCGATTCCACGCCCATCATGTGGGCCGGGCCCGTCGGCAACTGGCTGAAGGCGCTCGATCTGATCCAGGAAATGGACGTGGATGTGATCGTGCCGGGGCACGGGCCGATCACCGACAAGGCGGGTGTCAAGCGCGTGCGCGACTACCTCGCCTTCATCGATGCCGAGGCCCGGCCGCGCTTCGAGGCCGGCATGTCGGTCGAGGAAGCGGCCCGAGACATCCCGCTCGGCGATTACGAAGCCTGGGGCGAGGCGGAGCGCATCGTGGTCAACGTCGATACGCTGTTCCGCGACTATCGCGGCGACGAAACGCCGGCCAATGTGATGCAGCTCTTCACCCTGATGGCGTCGCTCAAGGCATAGCCGGTGACCGTTCATTTCCATATGCGCGACGAGGCGCGCGCCACCGAGCGCCGGGCGCCGCTGACCCCGGCGGATGCGGGGCGGCTGATCGCGGCGGACGCCCGGATCACGGTGGAACGGAGCGAAAAGCGGATTTTCGCCGATGCCGAGTATGCGGCCGCTGGCTGCGATCCGGCCGAGGCCGGATCCTGGACCGGTGCGCCGGCAGAGGCGGTGATCCTCGGCCTCAAGGAACTGCCCGTCGCTCCAACCGCCCTGCCCTGGGCGATGATCCACTTCGCCCATATCTACAAGGATCAGGCGGGCTGGCGGGACGAGCTGGCGCGGTTTACCGAGGGCGGCGGCCGGCTCTACGACCTGGAATACTTGGCCGACGAAACCGGCCGGCGCGTCGCCGCCTTCGGCTACTGGGCCGGCTGGATGGGCGCGGCGCTGGCGCTGTGGCGGCTCTTGGCGCGGCGGCTGGGGGAGCCCGGGCCCAAGACCGGCGTTTCCAGCTTCGAGGGCCGCGCCGAGGTTGAGGCCATTCTTGCCGACCTCGCGGGCCGATCAAAGGACCTGCCACGCGCCATCGTCATCGGCGCCAAAGGCCGCACCGGCGGCGGCGCGACGGAAGCCCTGCAATCGGTCGGTGTCCCCGTCACCCAATGGGACATCGAGGAGACGCGAAACCTCGACCGCGATGCGCTCCTGGCCCACGACCTCCTGGTCAACTGCGTGCTGATGACCGGGCCCGGCCTGCTTCTCCTGAGCCGCGGCCATCTCGGCGCGCCGCAAAAC
>JAKSBY010000055.1 GCA_022360855.1 Sphingomonadales bacterium
GATGGGCATCGCCGCGCTGTCCAAATCCATCGCGCTGGATATGGCGCGCTACAACACCGTGTCCAACTGCATCGCCCCCTTCGCCATGAGCCGCATGATCGGCACGATCCCCACGGCGGACGCCGAAGGAAAGGCGCGCCTCGAACGCCTGAAGGACATGACGCCGGCGAAGATCGCGCCGCTCGCCGGCGTGTTGTGCAGCGACGCGGCGAAATCCGTCAGCGGCCAGATTTTCGCCGTGCGCAACAACGAGATATTCCTGTTCAGCCAGCCCCGGCCCATCCGCTCCGCCCAGGCCTCCGCGGGGTGGACGGCCGAGGCCATCATCGACCGCGTGCTGCCGGCGTTCCGGCCCGACATGCCGCCTCTGGACCGGACCAGCGACGTGTTCTGCTGGGATCCCATCTGAGCCGGCGCGAGGCTGCGAGACCGCCATGCCCTATTCCGACCGACATGCCGTGCCCTATCCGCACCTTCTGGCACCGCTCGACCTCGGCTTCACCACCCTGAAGAACCGCGTTCTGATGGGCTCGATGCATACGGGCCTGGAAGAGGCGCCGAACGGCTACGAGCGCATGGCCGCGTTCTACGGCGAGCGTGCGCGGGGCGGCGTCGGGCTGATCGTCACCGGCGGCTTTGCGCCCAATGAAGAGAGCTTCACCAGCGGCGGCGAATATCTGAGCCGCGACCCGGGCCTGATCCCGAAGCACAAGATCGTGACCGATGCGGTGCACGCACAGGATGCCAAGATCTGCCTGCAAATCCTGCACACCGGGCGCTACGCCCACAACGAACACTCGATCGCCCCTTCGGCGATCCAGTCCCCCATCAGCCGATACCGGCCGCGCGCGGTGACGGAAGCCGACATCGAAAAGCAGATCGACGACTTCACGCATGCGGCGCTTCTGGCCCAGGCAGCGGGCTATGACGGCGTGGAGGTGATGGGCTCCGAGGGCTATTTCCTCAACCAGTTCATCGCAGAGCGGACCAACCGGCGCGACGACCGATGGGGTGGGTCGTTCGAGAACCGGACGCGTTTCCCGATCGAGGTCGTCAGGCACATGCGCGCCGCGGTCGGAGACGAATTCATCATCATCTTTCGGCTTTCCATGCTCGATCTGGTCGAGGGGGGCAACACGCTGGAAGAGACCGTCAGGCTCGGGCAGGAGCTGGCCCGCGCCGGCGTCACCATCATGAACACGGGCATCGGCTGGCACGAGGCGCGCATCCCGACCATCGCCACCATGGTGCCCCGGGCGGCCTTTACCTGGGTGACGGCCAAATTGCGCTCATCTTTGCCGGTTCCCGTGATCACGTCGAACAGGATCAACACGCCCGAGGTGGCGGAGGCGGTGCTGGCCCGCGGCGACGCCGACATAGTGTCCATGGCCCGGCCGTTTCTGGCGGACGCGCATTTCGTCGCCAAGGCGGCGACGGACCGGGCCGACGAGATCAACACCTGCATCGCCTGCAATCAGGCCTGCCTGGACCACACCTTCTCCCGGGTCATGACGAGCTGCCTCGTCAATCCCTTCGCCTGTCACGAGACGATACATGCCGTAACACCGGCCGAGCATCCCAAAAGGCTGGCGGTTATCGGCGCCGGCCCCGCCGGGCTGGCCTTTTCGATCATGGCCGCCGAGCGTGGCCACAATGTCACGCTTTTCGAAGCCGCCTCCGAAATCGGCGGCCAGTTCAATATCGCAAAGCGCATCCCCGGCAAGGAGGAGTTCGACGAAACGCTGCGCTACTACAAACGGCAACTGGAGCTGACCGGCGTCGATCTCCGGCTGAACCACAAGGCCACCGCCGCGGAGCTCAACGCCGGCGGCTTCGACGAGGTGATCATCGCCAGCGGCGTGGTGCCGCGCAGGCCCGCCATTGAGGGCATCGATCACCCCAAGGTGCTATCCTACCTCGATGTTCTTCTGCACCGAAAGCCGGTCGGCAAGACCGTGGCGATCATCGGAGCGGGAGGCATCGGCTTCGACACAGCCGAATACCTCGTTCACTCGGATGTCGACACGAGCCGCGATATCCCCGCCTTCATGAGAGAGTGGGGCGTCGACATGACATTGGCCGCGCGCGGCGGGGTGGAGGGCGTCGCGCCGGCGCCCGCGCCGTCCGGCCGCCAGGTGTTCCTCCTGCAGCGCAAATCCACCAAACCGGGCGCCGGCCTCGGCAAGACCACCGGCTGGATCCACCGTACCGCCCTCAAGAACAAGGGCGTGCGCATGATCCCTGGATGCCGCTACGATAAGATCGACGACAAGGGCCTGCACCTCGCCATCGATGACAAACCGACTCTGCTGGATGTCGAGACGATCGTGATCTGCACCGGACAGGAGCCGCTACGCGCGCTCACGGATGGCCTTCGGAAAAAGCACCACCTCATCGGCGGCGCCGACGTGGCGGCCGAGCTGGACGCGAAGCGCGCCATCAAACAAGGCACGTTGCTCGCACTCGACATATAGGGAGCGCCCCTCAGCAGGTTGGCAGGCGCTCACGCAGGCAGTCGGCGGCATCTTCCATGATCTCGCGGATCAAGGCGGCGCAACACGGTATATCGTCAATCAAACCGGCGACCACGCCGGCGGTCCAGATGCCGTTGTCGATATCGCCGCCAAGCAGCACCTCGTCCCTGCCCCGGGTCCCGGAGACCAAATGTTCGAGCTCGCTGAACCGGGTCTCGCCCGGCTTTGCTTCGATGGACAGTACCTTGACGGATACCCGGTTGCGAAAGACGCGCACGGTGTTCTTCAGGGTCCGGAACATCAGCACGGTCTGGCGTTCGTCGGCGTCCACCAGCGCCTTCTTGACATTGTCGTGCACCGGCGCTTCCCGGGTTGCGACAAACCGCGTCCCCATATTGATGCCGTCCGCGCCCAGGGCCATGGCGGCGACCATCTGCCGGCCCGTCGCGATGCCGCCGGACGCCAGCAGCGGCACCGAAAGGCTGGAAGCCACGATCGGCAGCAGCACGAAATTGGGGATATCGTCTTCACCGGGATGGCCGGCGCACTCGAAGCCGTCGACGCTGACGACATCGCAACCGATGGCCTGCGCCTTTTGGCTGTGTCGGAGCGACGTGCATTTATGGATGACCTTGATGCCCGCGGCCTTGAACCCGGCCATGAAACGCTCCGGGTTTCTGCCCGCCGTCTCGACGATCTTCACGCCGCTTTCCGCGATGGCCTGGGCATACTCGTCGTAGGGCACGGGTTTGATCGTCGGCAGTATGGTCAGATTCACGCCGAACGGCCGGTCTGTCATCTCCCGGCACCGGGCGATTTCCCTGGTCAAGTCCTCCGGCGTCGGCTGCGTCAGACCGGTCAGGATGCCCAGGCCGCCGGCATTGGAGACGGCGGACGCCAGCCCCGCATAGCCGACCCACTGCATGCCGCCCTGAACGATGGGGTACTCGATCCCCAGCAACTCGGTGATCCGCGTTTTCACAGAACGGCTACTTTCCCCGGAACTCCGGGCGCCTTTTTTCCAGAAACGCGCCGATTCCCTCCTTCGCGTCATGGCTCAGGAACGTCAGGTTCTGAAGCTTGGCCTCGTAGGAAATCGTATCGGCAAAATCCAGCTCCATGGATTTCCACAAAGCCTCTTTCGTATAGCGCACCGCAAGCGGCGCCTTCCCGGCGATTTCATGGGCCCATCCGATGGTTTCCGCCATCAGACCCTCGGGCGGCGCGACCCGGTTGACGAGGCCGAGCGCCAGGCAGCGCTCCGCCGACATCTTTTCGCATTCGATGATCGCCTCGTAAGCCCGCTTCGGGCCGATCTGGCGCGCCAGGAGCCAGCTCAGCCCGCCGTCGGGGATCAGACCGATGGCCGCGAAGGCCGGATAGATGCAGGCATCCTCCGCCATCACCGCCAGATCGCAGGCCAGCGCCAAGGCGCCGGCGATCCCGGCCGCATGGCCGTTGATGGCACTGATATAAGGCTTCGGGGCCTCGGCGATGGTCAGGAGGATCGGCTTGAACTCCTCGTCCAGAGATATTTGCGGCAGGCGCTTTTCCGGCGTCTTCTCTGCGATGTCGGCACCGGCGCTAAAGGAACGGCCGGCGCCGCTCAGAACGACCACGCGGATATCCGGATCGGCGTTTATCCGGCCGAGTGCCGAAAGCAGCTCCCGCTTGAGCACGCCGTTGATTGCGTTGAGAACGGCAGGGCGATTCAGCCGCAGAATCGCGACCTTGCCATCCGTAGAATAGTCCAGGCACTCATATGAATATTTCACTGACACTTGTTCAGTAAACCACCAACGTTCAATGAAATCAATAGGCCGCAGCCGGGAAATTTCGCCATTGAGCGTGCCGGTCCGGGCACCTATGCTATGGCCGAGGCGAGCATACGCCGGCGGTACGAAGAGGGAGACCCTGAGGGGGGCAAAAAATACAATGGCGAGCCGACGAGATGCCCAGTCTGCTGCAACGCGGCGCGATATCCTGAAGGTTGCGAAGGCGCTTTTTGGCGACAAAGGCTATCACGACACCTCAATCGGCGATATCGCCTCCAGGATCGGCGCCGCGCGCAGTGCCCTGTATTACCATTTCCCCAACAAGCTCGCGATCTTTCGCGCCGTCGTCGCGGAATATGACGAGAGCGTCGGGCAGGAGATCCTTGAATCGTCGGTGGCCGAAAAAGACGGATGGAAGGCGCTGAAGGCCGGGGCCATGCGCTTTCTCGATGCCTGCGAGGAACCGCGATACCGGCGCGTCATGCTCGTCGATGCCCCCGTCATCCTGCACCCCGAGGAGCCGGAGCCCCGCCGCTCCGTCATGCTCACGGCGGAGACCCTGGCACCCTTGCTGCCAGGGCGGAAACAGGCCAGCTCGATGGCGATGGCCTATTCCATCGTCGGCGTGCTGCAAGGCCTGGCGCAATACATCGCCCACGCGGAAGACCCCACCGCCGCCCGAAACTCCGC
>JAKSBY010000658.1 GCA_022360855.1 Sphingomonadales bacterium
CGCCGGTATGTAACGCGATGAGGAGCAGGATCACGATCCCGCCGAAGGCATGAAACCGCCCCAGCAGCTTGGCGTGCTCGAGTGGCAGCGAAGACAATAGCCCGGTTGTCGGCTGCAGCATCATCATGAGATACAGGCTGGTGTGGTTTACTCCGGCGATAAGCCGCACAAGCGCGGTGTGGTTATGCGCCTGAAAGCGCGCGCGTCTTTTGACGCGGCGCCCAAGCCGCCAACAGCCCAGGCCAAAAATGGCGAAGCCGCTGATCGAGTGGATTTTCAGAAGGGCGTTGACATAATCCGGATCTTCCGCAGCGCTGTGCGCTTCCCAGACGGACAGGAACTGCAGAAGAAAGAGCGCGGCCATGGACCAATGCAGACTCCTGTCCGTTCGGTCGTATGGGGTGGCAGAGCTCACAACCGCGAGCTTAGCGGCCCGTGCCGGAGCCGTCCCATAATGCCGGCTGATACGTAATATAACCGCCCCAAACTCGCTCTGCCCGGGCCCTGGGCGTATCATCCACGATGTGGCGGTTCGCCCGAGGGACGCATCTGAACCGGATGGCTGGGAATATGGACAGAAGTCCGACCGAGATATTGTCCGAGAGATTCGGCGATCGGTTGAGCGTGAATCCAACCATATGCGCGCAGCATGGTGACAGCGAGGGGCACCATCGGTTGCTGCCGCCGGACGCCGTTCTGTTCGCCGACTCGGCCGAAGATATCGCCGCCGCGGTGCGCTGCTGCGCCGAGTTCGGGGTGCCGGTCATTCCCTATGGCGCGGGCACGTCGCTGGAGGGCGGCACGGCCGCGCCCGGAGGAGGGCTGTGCATTGATACAACGCGGATGGACCGCATCGTCGAGGTGCGGCCGGACGACATGATCTGCGTCGTCGAGCCCGGCGTGACGCGGGAGGATCTCAATATCAATCTCAGAGACACCGGGCTTTTCTTCCCGATCGATCCCGGCGCGAACGCGACCCTCGGCGGCATGGCGGCAACCCGCGCCTCCGGCACCAACGCCGTGCGCTATGGCACCATGCGCGAAAACACGCTGGCGCTGAAAGCCGTCATGGCCGACGGTCGGGTGATCAAAACCGGCACGCAGGCGCGCAAATCCTCCGCGGGCTATGATTTGACGCGGTTGCTGGTCGGCTCGGAGGGAACGCTGGGGATCATCACGGAGCTCACGCTGAGGCTCTACGGCCGGCCGGAACGGGTGGCGAGCGCCGTTTGCGCGTTTGCAGAGCTCGACGCCGCCGTTCAAACGGCGATTGCGACCATACAATCCGTTATTCCGGTTGCGCGCATGGAGCTGCTTGACGATACGGCGATCGCGGCATGCAATGCCTATGCGACTCTGGACCTCCCAAACAAGCACGCGCTTTTTCTGGAATTCCACGGATCTGACTCGTCCGTTCGGGAGCAGTCGGAAGCGGTTGAGGACATCGCCGCGGCATTCGGCGGTGAGCGGTTCCGCTGGGCGACGGAGGCGCGGGAGCGCACGCGTCTGTGGACGGCGCGACATCAGGCCTTGCCCGCCGCCAAAGCCCTGTCGCCCAACAGCCGGGCCTGGGTCACCGATATTTGCGTTCCCATCTCCAGCCTCGCCGAGGCGATTTCCCTGGCCCGCACGGGAATCGCAGACGCCGGGCTGATCGCGCCGATCCTCGGCCATGTGGGCGACGGGAATTTTCATATCTTTTTTATTCTGCAGGACGGCGATACCGACGCCTGGGAAAAAGCGGCGGAGATAAACGACCGGCTTATCGCCTATTCCCTCTCCGTCGGCGGAACCTGTACCGGCGAGCACGGCGTCGGCCTGGGCAAGAGAGATAAGATGCCGGACGAACATGGCCATGAGGCGATGGAGATCATGCGCCGTATCAAAGCCGTGCTCGACCCGGAGAACATTCTGAACCCGGGCAAGGTGCTTTAGATGGTGTTGATTTTAACGGCGGTGATTATGTGGAGGGCGATATGGTGAGGATAATGCGTCTGCTGTGTTGTGTGTTGGGAGTTGTTTGCGTTTTCGCCGCGCCGGCCTCTTCGCAGGAGGCGTGCGATGCCGTCGATGCTCTTTTCCGAAGCTGGAGCGGCACGGAAACGCCGGGCGCCGCCGTTGCCGTCGTAAAGGACGGGCGCGTGGTCTGCGCCGGAGCCTATGGCATGGCCAACCTCGCCCACGGCGTGCCCAATACGCCGGAGACGCGGTTTACGGCCGCCTCCATCTCCAAGGCGTTTACCGCTTTCGGGGTGGCCAAGCTGGCCGGCGACGGACAGCTCGATCTGGATGCGCCCGTCAGCCGGTATGTGACGCAGCTCGCCGCGCCGGTCGGCGATGTGACGATCCGCCAACTTGTTGAGCACACATCGGGCGTGCGCGATCATCTTTTCCTGCTGCGCCTGGCCGGACGGCGGCGCGGAGATGTGGTGATGCGTCAGGATATCCGGGCGCTGCTGTACCGGCAAAACAGCCTCAATTTTCCGGCGGGCAGCCGATGGATGTACAGCAATGGCGGCTATGCGCTGCTTGCCGACGTTATCGAGCAGGTTACCGGGCAACCATTTCGGGACTGGATGGCGGACAATGTGCTTCGGCCCCATGGCCTCGCCGCCACGGATTTTCCCGGCTATCGCGACGAGGTCGTTGGAGACCTGGCGACATCCTATCTGCCGAACGCCGCCGGCGATTACGAGGTCAGAACGTTGAACTCGGACGATATCGGCGGCACGGGTCTGACCACGACGGTCGGAGATCTGGCGGCCTGGATGATTGCGCTGATGGGCGATGAGACCAGCCTGCCGGGCGCGCTGGCGCTGTTTCGGCAGCCCGCCGTTCTGGCCGACGGAACGGCTGTTTCCCGACACGGCTTCGGCTACCAGCTCTCGCAATTCGGCGGCGTCGCGGCGGTCGGCCATGGCGGCCGCTATTCCGGCCGCTTCACCATGTTTCCCGAACACGGAGTCGGCATCGCGGTTTTGGTGAACGACGCGTCGATTTTCCCGGATCACCGTCTCGACCGCATTGCGGCCCTTTTCGTAGAGTCCGAGTCGCCCCGGCTCGGCGTGGATCAGCAGACATGCGGAGCGGCGCTCGCCGATATGCCTCTGCGTGAGGGCATTTACGCGATGCCGGGGGCGAATTTCATCGTGAACCTCGAAAGGCGTGAGGGCATTCCGGTGTTCGACTGGTGGGGGTATCCGACGGTGGTGCAACAGTGCGACGGCGGCTATTTCGCGCCCGGCTTGGCCTTTCCGGCGTTTTACGACCCTGAGGCGCCGGACAAGATACGCCTCGGCGGCCTCGCTCTGGCCTATCGTCCCGCCGTGCCGGTAGCGCCGGAGGCGGCGGAGGAGCTTGTGGGCCGCTATTACAGTGCCGAGCTGAACGTGACCTATGTTCTGTACCGTCGGTCGGACACGCTCTTTGTCCACCAGGATGGGCAGCCCGACATACCACTGGTTGCCGTCGGTCCCGACGCCTTTGCATCCGCCAGCCGGCGTTTCGATACGCTGACCGTCGAACGGGACGGCGAGGGCCGGGCCACCGGCCTTCTGGTCTCCTCCATCAGCGCGCGAAACCTGCGGTTTCAGCGTTCTCAATAGAGCGGGATCTAGCCCGCGCGCGTGCTGTATTCGGCGCGGCCGATGGCGACGGGGACGCCGTCGTCGTTGACGACGTCCACATCGGCCACGCCGACCGACTTCCCGATGCGCCGGACGGTGGCCGTGGCGGTTGCCGCGGAATTGACAAGGGGACGCAGATAGTTGGTCGAAAACGCGATGGTTGCCACGCCGCGTCCCCCCAGGCCCAAGCCGACGGCGAAACAGCCGGCGGTATCGATAAGGGACGCGATGGGTCCGCCGTGCATTTGCCCGCTGCCCGCCTGACGTTCTGCGATAGCCGTCATCGGCATGCGGATGACAAGTGCGGGCCCCTCATCCGGGCACCAGTGTACAGCCGTCATCCCCAAGGCCTTGATAAAGGGCGATTGGTCCAGCGCAGCTTGGATTTCCGCCAATGACTCCATCGCCATCCTAACGGCAGTCTGCGGGCGCATCGGCGGCGCCGAGGTTGCCGTTCAAGGTTATGCTGAGCAAGTTCACGTTGGCCTGCTCGAAGATCTGTTTCGCCTGGTCGAACCGGATGTTCGCGGGCGCGACAAACATCACCAGATAGGCACTTGAGGATGGCGTAGTGCTCGGATCGTTTTCATAGTTTCCGGGCCTCTCCGCAGCCCAGAGCAAAGAACCAACGGTCCCATCATCGCGCAAGCTGCGCGCGGTGGGTGTGCCGTAGAGCGACCCGATGGAGGAGACAACAGTCGTCATGTCCATCTCCGCCGGGAAGCTGAGCGTCACGTTCACCGATTGCAACAGGCCGGCGGCATCGAAAAGCAGCGCATACCGTTCCTGCTTCGGACCGATGGCCATCAGACGAAAGCCATTGGCGATCCTGTTGTCACCGCACGCCGTGGTTACTGCCGTCAGGTGCTCGGCGGTCTGGCTCTGCGGATCGATCTTGACGCCAAACCGCTCCTGGGCTTCGTCCAACGGCATACCCAGCCGAAACCCCTTCAGCGTGAAACCGCGAATCTGCTCGTCCGTATAGGATTTGAGCGCAGCCGCGTCGCCCGTCTCCTTGCCCGGCTTGTCGCCATGAGCCCAAAGCGGGGACGAAAACATAGCGGTGACCGCAAGGCCGGCTGCCGCGAGTCGATGAACAGGGGCCATGAAAGCGTCTCCGTTTGTTCGGCCGAGTGCGTATCGGGAGCAGGATAATCCGAGAACCGAGGCGGTTTGAGCCAAGCGACGCAAATACCTTGTATTAGGCAGACTAAGGCCCGGCCACCCTGACGGTGGCGCATCGGAGTTGTATAAAAATTCAGGCATTTGATTGAAAACCTGATGGAAATAGGGAGAGTGCGTTGAAACCGCCCGTCACGTCGCATGCCGTCGCCCTGGTGCTGATATCGTTGCTGGCCGCCGGCTGTTCCGATTCATCCGAAAACAATAGGGTGGCGCCGGAATTCAAAGAGCGGCCCTGCGCGTTCCCGGACGGGACGCCCGGGCTTGAGCGCATAACCTGTGGCATGGTGACCGTGGCGGTTCGTCCGGGCGATGCGGCCGGCAGGACCGTCGATATCGGTCTGGCGATTGTCGGCGCGGCTAATCCCGAGGCAAAGAAGGACGCCCCGATCTTGTTCATTCAGGGCGGTCCGGCCTCGCCGGCGGTGATGATGGCGCCGCAATGGGTCGGCTCGGTTATGGCCGAGGATCGCGACATCATCATATTCGACCGGCGCGGCAGCCATTTCTCCGGGCCGAGGCTTTGTCCCGATACGAGCTTCGCGCTCGTGTCCGACGTGGAGTCCGACCTGACCGCCGAGGAGTCTCTGGATTGGTACGTGGAAAAGGCGCGCACCTGCCGTCAGGAGATGACGCAAGCCGGTCATGCCCCGCAGGACTACACGATCACCCGAATAACCGAAGATATCGAAAGCATCCGCCGCGCGCTGGGCGTGTCGCAATGGAATGTGATCGGCCATTCCGCCGGCGGTCCGCAGGCGCTGGATCTCATGCGGTCGTATCCGAAATCGACGCGCGCGGTCATACTCGAATCCGCCGCGCATTTGCGGGGGGACGATTACGGCGCGGTATACCAGCGGCTTTTCGAGCGCTCATTGCGGAAGATCTTCGATGGCTGCGCGGCCGAGCCCGCCTGCGCCGCCCAACACCCCGATCCGGAAAAGACGCTGATGGAGGCATTGGCGTCTTTCGAGGAGGCACCGCTGGAGCTGACGCTGCCGGGCGCTGACGGAGCCCCGGGCCAAAGCGTCTTCCTCAATCATCAGGACCTGGTCGTCCTGCTGTTCAGTCAGACCTACAACGCGGCCGATGTGCCGAACATTCCGAACATGATCGCGGCGGCCGCCCAGCGCAATGTGCAGGTATTCGCGCCGCTGGCCGGAATGTTCTCTTTTCTCGAAGCGATGAGCGCCGAAGACGTGCGGCTGTCCATTGAATGCGATCACTTCCTGACCCGCGAGATAATACCCGCGCCGGCGCCGGCTAACGCGTTGCAGGAGGCGATATCCAGGGCAAGCCCGGCCGGTCTCCAATATTCCGAGGTTTGCCCCGTCTTCCTTCCCGATGTTGCCGAAAGTGCGCTCGATCCGGAGCTGCCGTCGGTCGATGTGCCGGTCCTGGTCATGACCGGGGAGTATGACGGCATTATTCCGCCCGCGGTCGGCAAAGCGATGGCCGACGGCCTAAAGCGCGCCTACCACGTGAACTTCGACTATGCCAGCCACCAGCTCTTCGTGCCGCATGCCTGCACACATGCCTTGGCGAAATCGTTTTTCGACGCGCCGTCTGTAGCGCCGGAGGCATCATCGTGCCAGGCGGCGATTACGTCGCCTTTCAGGCAATAGACGGCGGACGGTTCAATCCCAATCGGCGCACGCGCTGACAATCGCATCCCGCATCCATTTATGCGTCGGATCCGCTTGTCGGCGCGGGCTCCAGAGCATGGCCAGCTCGATGTCGGGAATTTTGATCGGTGGCGGAGAGAAACTCAGATTGAACGGTTTAAACAGCTTGTTTGCCAAGCGTTCCTGCGACAGGGCCACATAGTCCGTGTTCGCCACGAGCAGCGGCAGAATCGCGTAATACGGAACGATTGCGATGTTGTCTTGCTCGTTCCTCAGATTGAACAAGGCCTCGCTGAAGTCGTTCTGGAACTCCGGTATGTCGGGCGAAAACAGGTCCGTCGCGATGTGCTTGCGCGACATGTATTCGTCCAGGGTCAGCGGCCCGTCCGACGTTCGGCTCTTGGCATCGTAGATGCAAACGAAGCGGTCCCTGTAAAGATGGCGAGACACAAGCGTATCATCACCCAATATCAACGGCGGCGCGATAATCAGGTCGACAACGTCGTTACGCAGCTCCAGGACGGAGCTCCGCGCGATGTTTGCCCATTTGAGCACGACGCCGGGCGCGTGCGCCGAGAGGGTATCGACGAGTTTCGGAAGAAGCAGCGCTGTCACGGTATCGGTCGTTGCGATGACGAACTCTCCGCTCCACTCGTTGGGCTTGAATTCGACCTCGCTGAGGGCGGTGTCCACAACGTCGTGAAAATGATCGACGACCTGCACAAGCTGCTCGGCACGGGGAGTCAGTTTCATTTCGCGGCCGACCATCGTCAGCAGCTCATCGTTGAACAAGCGCCGCAGTTTCGACAGCGCGTTGCTGACCGCCGCCTGTGTGAGCCCGAGACGGTCCGCCGCCTTGCTGACGCTGCGCATCTCGAGCAGCACCTTGAGAATGGGGAAGAGGTTCAGGTTGATGTCGCGGATATTGGTCACACGGCTCTCTAAAGATCACTCGGCAAACCCAAACCTAGGAATAACAAATGACCAACTTGCAGGAAACCATCTCGTTTCAGGATCGGGTCGCCATCGTCACAGGCGGCGGCAATGGCCTCGGGCGGTCCTACTGCCTCGCGCTGGCTGCGCGGGGCGCGAAGGTGGTGGTCAACGACGTCGGCGTTTCCGTTGCCGGCGATGGCCACTCCTCCGAAACCGCCGTGGCCGTTGTGGATGAAATCCGCGCCCTCGGCGGTCAGGCCATCGCCGCGACCGCGGACGTTACGGATGCGGACGCCGTCGCCGGCATGGTCGCAAGCGCCACAAAGGCGTTCGGCCGTGTCGATATTCTCATCACCAGCGCCGGCATCATCAGGGACAAGAGCTTCGGCAAGATGTCTCTGGATCAGTTCGACCTTGTCGCAAATGTAGATATCAGAGGCGCGGCCTATTGTGCCCGCGCCGCGTGGCCGGTCATGAAAGAGCAAGGCTATGGGCGGATCGTCCTAACGACCTCGGGCAGCGCCCTGTTCGGCAATTTCGGGCAGGCAAACTACGCCGCGGGAAAGCTCGGCGTCATTGGCCTGATGAACGTCTTGAAGCTGGAGGGCATGCGCAACGATATCCGCATCAACGCCATCGCACCGGCGGCGCTGACACGTATGAGCGACGCCTATATGCCGGACGCCCTGAAGCCGCTTTTAGGCCCGGAGCGGGTGGCCGCCCTGGCCCTTTATCTGGCGAGCACGGACGCGCCCAGCGGCAATATCATCAGTGCCGGCGGCGGTTATTACGGCCGCGTGCAGATCATGGAGGGAGGCGGCGTGGCGCTAAGGGATCCGACCCCGGAAGACATCCGCGATGCCTGGAGCGCCATCGCGGATATGTCAGCCGCGCGGAGCTACCGTGACTTGGCCGAAGAGCAGGAATACGTCACCGAATGCGTGTGCGCCGCCGCCGGACAAAGCGATGATTGATCTCTATTATTGGCCGACGCCGAACGGCTGGAAAATCAGCATTGCGCTGGAAGAGCTGGAGCTGCCCTACGAAACGATACTGATCGATATACTGAACGGCGCCCAGCTCGAACCCTGGTTTCTGGCGATCAACCCAAACGGTAAGATCCCGGCCATTACGGACAGGGAGGCGGACGGCGGTCCGGCCACCATTTGCGAATCCGGGGCGATTCTGACCTACCTTGCGGAAAAGACGGGCCGCCTGCTGCCCTCCGGCGGCGCGCAGCGGTCCGCGGTGCTGTCCTGGCTTTATTGGCAGGTCGGCCACTTTGGCCCGACCGTCGGCCAGCTCAGCCATTTCACCAGCTATGCGCCGACAACCGAGCTCTATGCCATCGCGCGTTTCTCGGCGGAGGCCGATCGTCTTCTCGGTATCCTCGAGGCCGGCCTGAAAGACCGGGAGTATGTGGCGGGCGCCTTCTCCATCGCCGACATCGCCATATGGCCCTGGCTGCTGTCGTGCAAATTTCTCGGCAAGACGCTGGACGAACGGCCCAATATTCTGCGCTGGCACACCGGCATGAAGGCCCGCCCGGCGGTCCGCCGGGGCGTCGACCTGCACAAGGAGGTCCGCCGCTTCGAAGCGGGCGGCCAGCGGGATACGACTATGCCGGTGTAATCACCAGGCGCGCGCCGTGGCTGAGCCGCGTATCCAGCTTTTCGGGCAACGAGACCCGCGGCGACGTCAGCGTCACTTCCCGCAGCCCCTCTTCTGCGTCGGCCGGCCCGATTTCCTCAAGCGTGAGGGTGAAATCCGCAAACCGGTAGACTGCTTCGGTATCCCCCAGTTCATCCGGCCGCCGCCCGAACAGGCGTGTATGGCCGTCCACGGCGTCCTGGAGGCTCTTGACGCCGAATCTGAGCGCGGTAACCCCAGCCACCCCGTTCGGATGTTGCCGGCCGAGCCGGTTCGGCAGGCGCCGGACGCGCGGCGTGACGTCTTCGATGAAAAAGGGTGTGCGCAGGCCGGCTTCTCCGCCCATGCGCCATTTCACCGGCGTTCCGTCGGCCAACTCGCGGCCATATGCCATTTCGTGGATCCGAAGCCCACGTCCCCGCGCTGCGTCGGCGAAGCCGGCGACCGACGGGACCTCGACGCACCAGTCGATCCATCCTTCGCGCCGCCGCGGAGCCCAGTGATTCCAGAGCCTGGAGATAAAGGCATCCTCTCGTTCCAGGCTGCGGGAGAGCAATCCGCGCCGCCGGACCCACCCCCAGATTTTCAGCGATAGCCAGGGTTTGTAGGCGACGATCTCGAAATAGCTGTCGTCCGAGAACACGACGAGCGCGTTGTGGCGTTCTCGCGTATCGTTGCCCTGGGAAACGACAAAGCCCAGCGTTTCAAAATCGCGTGTCGCTTCCAGGAGATCGGAGACGAGCAAAACGAAATGGTCTTTGGCTATGGTCATCGCGCTGGGCCGGATCAGATCGAGCGCTCCTGCCCTTGCCAGAAACGGCTACGTATCTCCCGCTTGAGCACCTTGCCGACCGCGCTACGCGGCAATGTGTCCCAAACCTCGACGCGCTTGGGCGCCTTCATGCCACCGAGACGTTCCTTGCAGAAGCCGATGAGCTCGTCCGGCCCGGCTTCTGCGCCCGGTTTGCGCTCGACGACCGCCACCACCGCTTCACCCCATTTGTCGTCGGGCGCGCCGATCACGGCGCAGTCCTGAACGTCCGGGTGCGTCATGAGCGCGTTTTCGACTTCGCTGGGGTAGACGTTGAAGCCGCCGGAAATGATCATGTCGCGTTTGCGGTCGACGATGTAGTAGAAGCCGTCGGCATCGCGGTAGCCGACGTCGCCGGTGTGGTGCCAGCCGAATTTTCCGGCCGCGGCCGTGGCGTCCGCGGCCCCATAGTAGCCGGACATCACGATATCGCCACGCACGACGATTTCCCCCCGCTCATCGTCGCCGAGCAGCCGGCCATCGTCGTCCATGATCGCGAGCTCGGCAGAGGGCGTCGGACGGCCGCAGCTGGCGAGCCTTTCCAAGGCACCGTTTGCCACCGCCTGCACATGCTCCTCGGGCGTCATGGCGGTCAGCATCAGCGGCGCTTCGGCTTGTCCGTAGGCCTGCAGCATGACCGGACCGAACACGGTCAATGCTTCCTGCAGTTTCACCGGTGCCATGGGCGAGGCGGCGTAGGTCATATATTCCAAGGAGGAATAATCGTATTTGTCGATGTCCGGGTGGGCGAGCAGCATGTAGATGAGCGTCGGCGGCAGGAAGATGGTCGTCACCTTCTCCCGCTCGATGGTTTGCAGAATCTCCCCCGGGTCGGCCCTGGGAAGCAAGATGTGCTTTCCGCCCATGGGCAGAAGCGGATAGACGATTCCCGCCGCTGCATGGGTGATCGGCGCAACGGCCAGATGCACGGGCGTGGCCTTGTGCCGGAACAGCATCAACCCCGCCGCGATCATGGCGTTCATCGCCCTGTGCGTCAGCATGACGCCTTTGGGTTTTCCCGTGGTCCCGCCGCTGGAGGCCAGCACGAGCACGTCTTCCGGCGCCGCGGGGACATCGCCGCCATGACCGGGAAAATCGCCGCAAAAGGCTTCCAGCGAGGGGCAGGCTGGCGTTTGCGCGTCCAGGCAGATCATGCGTTTGACGCCCGGCGCTCTTCGTTTCAGCGCCTCCGCCGCCGCGGAGAATTCCGTGTGGAAGAACAGCCATTTGACGTCCCTGTCGATGACGCCCTCGACAAGGTCTTCAACCGTGTCGCGAATGTTCAGGACCACATAGGGCAGGCCCGCGCGCATGGCGCCGACCATGGCGATAAACGCCAGCGGATCGTTGCGGCTGAGGACGCAGGCATGCTCGCCCGGCGCCGCGCCCGCGGCTTTCAGGGCGTTTGCAACCTGATGCGTCATGGCTTGCACCTGGCGGTATGTCGCCTGATAGGAGCTGGCCACGAGGCAGGGATTGTCGGGATAGCGGTGGGCGCCCGCGTCGAGAAGCTTCGGAACCGGCATGGGGATCTTCGCCTCCGGACCTAGGCCCGCGATGACCGACAAATATCGGGTATGTTGGACGGCAGCCGGCCGGTGAGTGCTGCTTCCACGAGGACTAGACGGTCGTTGCCGAAATACATGTCGTCTCCATTGACAAACATGGTCGGTGAGCCGAAGCCGCCCCGCGCTATCAGCTCGCGGCTGTTGTCCAGGAGGCGCTCTTTGATGTCGTCGTCGCCAATACGGCGCAGCACCGTATCCGCGTCGAGACCGGCGCGCGCTATGATGGCGCGCAGCACGTCCGGCTGGGAAATGTTCTGGAGGTCGCCCCAATAGGCCTCGAACGCCGCCCAGGCGTAGGCCGGCAGTTTGTCATGATCGAGCGCCACGATGGCGCCGCGCATCAACGCGACCGCGCGCGCGGGAAAGACCGGTGGCATGCCGATCTTGAGGCCGTAAAGCGCGGCCCACTTCATGACGTCGCGATCGAAATACGCTTTCTTGACGGCGTTGGGACGTTGTCGCTCCTCATAAACGCCCTCGTTGACTTCGTTGAAGACACCGCCCACGAGAAGCGGCTTCCAGACAATGGCGGTATCGGTCCGCGCCGCCAGCGCCTCGATCTGGCTGAAGGCCAGGTAGGTCCAGGGGCTTGTACAATCGAAGTAGAACTCAAGTGTATTCATGGTGCCGTCCGGTATCCTCTAAAGCTGGGCGAGCCCGCCGATGGCCTGATCGTACACTGTCAGGCCAGCCTCCAGTGCCCACGCGCGCCAGCCGGTGTCATGCGGGCAGAACCGCTCGAGCATGAATGTGCGCCAATGCTGCAGGTCGGCCTCGCTTTTGGCCCCCTCTCCGAAGCGCAGCCACTGGTCGACCAGGATCGCATTGCATACCTCGTCCCAGGGGTGGGTGCCGAACTCGATGACGGCGCTTGCCAGATACCGCGCCTGAAGCATCTCCCTGACGCCGTTGACCAGCAGGCCCCTGAACTGCGGCCGTTCGTGGTCGCCGTAATTCCGAACCCCATCGGCAATTGTGTCTTCCCCCCACCACTGCGACGCCCGCCGAAAAGCGGGCGAGCCGGGTTCATCGAAGCAGAGGAACAGCAGAGATTGCGATTCGCCGACGCCGGAATGCCAATCGATTGCCGCCACGTGATCGGCTCCTGAGAGCTGTTCACTGACGATGCTGTGGACCACGTCATTGGTCCACTCCGGAGCCAGGCCGGCGAAGCCGCTCAGCTTGGGGTGGGCGAACTGCCCTTCCGACGTCAAGGCGAAGATGCGGCCCTTGCCGTGCCTGTCGAACAGGTCGTCGAGCGTGCCCTTGACACGCTGAAACTCCGTCTCGCTCGGCTCAGCCACGCGCAACACATCGACGCAGAGCTCGAAGTCGGGGTCCGTATAGTGCCCGAGATCATGGTCCAGGAAATTGCGGTTGGGGTCGACGTTGTTTTCGGTTGTGCGCGACATATGCGCGGCGCCGAACGGGTTCACGGCGTGAACCAGCAGCACCGCCGTATCGTTCGGCAATTCGCGATGCCGCTCCTGCAGGACCCAGCCGATTTGCGTAGCCGCGCCGGCGAAAAACTCCTGGCCGTGCGTTCCGCTGAATACCAGCAGAACGCGCGCCGCGTCCGGGCGCCCGAACCAAGCGGTATCCGTTACCAGCGCCTCGCCGTCCGGCGTTTTCCCGTTGGGGTTGACATAGGCGGCCATGCGCGCGCCGCTGGCCTGGCAGACGGAAATGAACTTGGACCTTGCGGCCTCATATGTGGGTGAAAAACACTCTTCGGCCTTCATGGAGCGCTCCGCATCCGTCAGCTCTTTCGGTATAATCTGTAAATCTCGTAGTCCATCTCGCCGCGCGAGGGCAGCACGCGCCGGTCTTCGAACACAAAGTCCGCCCGCGCGGCGACGCGTTTCGAGGGCTCGTTGTCCGGCTCGATCAGCGCCACCACCGAATCGCGGTCCAGATCTTCGAATGCATGCCGGATGAGCCCCTTGGCGGTTTCGGTGGCGTAGCCCTTGCCGCGATGGCGTTCCAAGAGGAGATACGCGATCTCCAACTGCTCCGGCCCCAGCTCCTCCACGTTCCACAGGGCCGCCTTGCCGACGAACCCGTCTTTTCCCGGCGTGCCCTTCTCGAAAATCAGCAGGAAGCCAAATCCCTGTTGCTCGAACATGTCGGTCCAGGTCTTGAGCTTCTTTGCGATGGTTTCGCGGTCGTAGCGTGTGTCTTTGAAATGATAGTGCATGATGAGCGGATCGTTCTGCAGCGCCTCGATATAGGGGCCGTCTTCGAGGCGGAGGGGCCGCATGCTCAAGCGCTCCGTTTCGATCCTGTGGCGATCCTCGGCCATTTACCTGTCCTCCTTGTCTATGTCGTAGATGTCCCGCCCGTCTTCCGCCAATCGCCGCAACAGGCCGCAGGTGGCAAACCGCCTTGCCGTTCTTTCGTTGTAGCCTTCCTGGCGGCGGATCAGCGTCTCGGCGCCAATGGTATCGACATGGCTGAGGGGGCCGCCGGTCCAGCATGGAAACCCGCAGCCCAGCAGCGCACTAACGTCGACAGCGCGTGGATCGTTGGTGACGCCACTATCGAGACAGCCAAGCGCGGCGTGGATTTGCGCGTCGAGCAGCCGGTGTTTCAAGGTTTCGAAATACGCCGCGTCTTCTGCGGCCTTGCCATGCGTGAACAACTCGCCGAGTTGCGGCCACAGGCGCCGGGAGCGGCCCGCTGCGCCATAATCGTAGAAGCCGCCGCCGGACTTTCTGCCCAGACGATGCACCTGCACCAGGGCCGTCAGCATGTCGACGATGTCGGCGTGGTCGGCCGCCGCTTCCGCGTCCGCAGGCGGCGTTTGACGGAGCGCATTGAGCGATGCGTCGTGCCCCACCAGATCGCAGACGGCGAGCGGCCCCATTGGCATGCCGATGGCGCGGCCCGCATTCTCGATCACCGCCGGGTGCGCGCCTTCGTTCAGCATGTGCAGGCCTTCCTGCAAATAGGCGGAAGAGATGCGGCTGGTTATGAATCCGCGATCCGCGTTCAAGACCACGGGGAGCTTGTGGATTTGCCGCGCGAACCCGAAGGCGCGCGACACGGTTTGTGGATCGGTCTCCTGGCCCGGCGCGATCTCGACCAGCTCCATCCGCGGAACCGGGGAAAGGAAATGAAGACCGACAAAGCGGCCCTTGTGCCTTAGGCTTTCACCGAGCGGCGTGATGGCCAGGGTGGACGTGTTGGTGCAGATGATCGCTTGCGCGGGCAGGAGGGCGTCGACGGCGCCGAGTACGCCTCTTTTCACCGTCTCGTCCTCGAAAACGGCTTCGATGACGAGCTCGGTTTCGCCGAGGCTGTCGAGACTGTCCGTGGCGGCAATGCGCCGCAGGACCTCGTCTTTGTCCCGCGCTTGCGCAAGACCGGCGCGCACGAGGGAATCGTAGGCCGCCGCGGCGCGATCATGGCCCGCCCGCGCCGCGTCGTGGGAGGTATCGGAGACGACGACTTCAAGCCCGGCCAGGGCTGCCGCCAACGCGATGCCAGAGCCCATCTGCCCGGCGCCGACGACGCCGATACGCCGGACAGCTTGGTCCGGCGCTTTGTGGCGCTTGCGCAATTCGCGGGGCGACAGGAACGCCGAACGCACCCTATTGCGCGATGTCGCATGGCGGGCGAGGCGGGCGAATTGCGCGGACTCGATGCGGCACCCCTTTTCGAAGGAGGTCAGCGTCCCCTCATAGATACAGGCGAGAATGGCCGTCGGCGCGGGGTCGTTTCCGCGATAGACCGACCCGGCGCGGGCATTAGCGAAGATAAACGGCCAGCGGGCGCCGCCTTGTACGCCGCCGCCTGGAATGCGGAAGCCCCTACGGTCCCAGGGCTGCGCGGCGTTCTCGGCGGTCTTAACGAACGTCTTGGCCGCCTCCATCAGCTTGTCGGCCGGCACCACGCGGTCGATGAGACCGCAGGCCTCGGCCTCGGATGGAGTCAGCACGGCTCCGAACACCATGATGTCGATGGCTCGTTCGATGCCGATGAGCCGGGGCAGGCGCTGCGTGCCGCCGGCATTGGGAAGCAGCCCGAGCGTGGCTTCGGGAAAGCCGAGGCGGATCGTTTCGTCATCGGCGACGACGATCCGGTGATGGGCGGCGAGGCAGATCTCGAGCCCGCCGCCCAGGGCCGATCCGTTAATGGCCGCCGCGACCGGCTTGCCGCAGGTCTCCAGCCTGCGCAGCGCGTCCAAGAGAGGCCGAAGCTGGCCGGCTATGGCGCGGGGTGTTTCCCAAGGCGCCTCTCCGCGCCCCGCCGCGGCGCATTTGCGCTACAGCATCTTGAGGTCGCCGCCGGCCCTGAAGGTCCGCTTGGCGCTGGAAATGATCAGCCCACGGGCGGCGCCGTCCTCGACAAACCGGTTGATGGCGGAGATAAAGGCGTCGAGGCTGGCGTCGTTCAGGACGTTGACGTCGAGGCCCGGTGTGTCCCAGATCATATGGGCCACGCCGTCGTCATCCACCGCATAGCGAACGGCTGCCTCGGCCATCATACGCGCTCCACCAAAGCGGCGGTGCTCAGGCCCAGACCTGCGCAAAGCGTGACGAGACCGAGCTGCTTGTCCGCTCTTTCCATTTCGTCCAGCAGGGTTCCCAGCAGCATCGCGCCGGTGGCGCCGATGGGGTGGCCCAGGGCGATGGCCCCGCCATTGACGTTGACGCGCCCGGGGTCGAGATCAAAAACCTTGAGAAAACGCAGTGGCACCGACGCGAAGGCTTCATTGACCTCGAAGAGGTCGATATCGGCAATGCCCGTGCCGGTTTTCTTCAGAACCCGCGCGCTCACCGTTTCCGGGCCGGTGAGCATCAGCGACGGATCGCTGCCCTGAGAGGCGCAGGCGCGGATCACCGCGCGCGCCTTCAGTCCGTGCGCCGCGCCGGCGTCCTTCGATCCGACCAGAACGCCGGCGGCGCCGTCGACGATGCCGGAGGAATTGCCCGCGTGGTGAATGGGGTCGATGGCCTCCAGCTCCGGGAAGCGCTGGATCAGCACGTCTTCGAAGCCGCGCCTGGCAAAGCTCTCGAAAGACGGTTTCAGCTCCGCCAGCGACTCTTCGGTGGTTTCCGGGCGAAGATGCTCGTCCCGGTCCAGCACCATATCGCCGTTGATATCGGTGACGGCCATCACGGCGCCGTCGAAGCGACCTTCATCCCAGGCATGCGCGGCCCGGCGCTGGCTTTCCACCGCATAGGCGTCGGCGGCTTGGCGCGTAAACCCGTCCATCGTCGCAATGGCGTCCGCCGCGATGCCCTGAAGGACCGAGCCGATATGGGCCGTCAATGTCGGATCCGTCGATACGATGCCGCCGGAGCCGTCCATCGGCACGCGGCTCATCATCTCGACCCCGCCGCCGATCGCCAGATCCGCCTGGCCGGACACCACCTTCGCCGCCGCGATATTGACGGCATCGAGCCCGCTTGCGCAGAAGCTGTTGATCTGTATCCCCGCCGTGGAGGGGGCGTAGCCGGCGCTAAGGGCGGCGCAGCGGGCGATATTGGCGCCCTGCTCGCCGACCGGTTCGCAGACGCCCAGGATGACGTCTTCCACGGCGTGCGGGTCGAGCGCGTTGCGCTCGCGGAGCGTCTTCAGAACCTGAACGACGAGATTGAGGGAGGTGACGCCGTGAAGCCCGCCCGTGCGCCTGCCGCGGCCGCGGGGGGTTCGGACGTGATCGTATATGTAGCACTCTCGCATTAAGCCAAGCATCTCCGCCGCAGTCCGGTGCGGCACCGTTCAGATCACTCCTACGACCCATCCGGCCGGCGTTCCATTCAGATGGGGAAATATCAGCTATAGGTAGCGCTTTGCCCGGACCGGCGGGCTGCTGCTATACGACCTCTCCGCCGGCGGTTTTCCATGCCTTGAAGCCGCCTTCGAGGCAGACCGCGTCATGCCCCATGTCCTTGGCGAGTTTCGTCGCGAAGCTCGCGCGCCCGCCGGAGCCGCACACGAGTACAAGGCGTTTGCCCGACGTCAGCTCCGTAACGGCGAAGTCAGACGCCGGATCGAGAGCGAACTCCAGCCCTCCGCGCGGCGCGTGGATCGCGCCGGGGATCGCGCCGGCCTCCAATTCCTTGCTGTCGCGGACATCGACGAAGACCGCGGTATCGTCGTTCGCCAGGGCTTTGGCGTCTTCGACGGAGATAAACTCGATTGCCGCCTTGGCGGTCGCGAGGAGGTCGGCGGAAGTGACTTTGCTCATGACGAGTCCTTTCTGATGACCTTTGGTCTGATGGCCTTTGGATGGCTGGGATTCAACGGACCGCGGCGGTCGCCTGAATCTCGATCTTCAATTTCGGATCGAGAAGGTCGGCGCGCACGGTCGCGCGGGCCGGCAGGTTTTCGTGATCGATCCAGGCGGCATAGGCGTCCTTGAACGCCGCGTAGTCGTCGAAGGACGCGATATAGACGGTCAGCGACAAAAGCGTGGACTTGTCGCCGCCGGCCCCGGCCAGCAATTGGTCCATCTGTGTGAAGATCTCCGCCGCCTGGCCGGCTATATCCTTGTCCCAATCTTCGGCGATCAGGCCGGCCAGATAGATCGTTCCGCCGCTCACGACGGCCTTGGAGTACTGAGTCGGGACGGGATCAAACCTTATGGGCGTCATTCGCCTCTCCTCGTGCCATAGACGTTAAGGGGGAGTTTCAGATAGGAAACGCCATTTACTTCCTTGGGCGGTGTCTCGCCGGCGCGGAGGTTCACTTGAATGGAAGGGATAAAGAGCCGCGGCAGACTTAAGGTCTTATCCCGCGCGATGCGCTGGGCGATAAAGTCTTCGCGCCCGGTGCCGGCGCCGACATGGATGTTATGGGCTTTCTCTTCGCCGACGGTCGTTTCGCAGGAATGCGCCCGTCCGCCCGTCGCATAATCGTGGCACATGAAAAGCCTCACATCGTCAGGCAAGGACAGTATTTTTCGGATGGAGACGTAAAGCGTCTCCGCGCAGCCGCCGGGGAAATCGCAGCGCGCGCTGCCCGTGTCCGGCATAAACAGGGTGTCGCCAACGAAGGCCGCATCGCCGACCACATAGGTCACGCAGGCGGGCGTATGCCCCGGCGTTTCGATCACGCGGATTTCAAGGCTGCCAAGCGGCAGGACGTCTCCCTCGGCGACCAACCTGTCGAACGGCGCGCTGTTCTCGTAAAGGCTTGCGGCCGGGAAAACCGTATCGAAACTCCGCGCAACCTCGTCGATGCGCCGGCCAATGACAATCTGGCCCCCCAATTCGGCCCTGAGCGGCGCCGCCCCGCTCAGGTGATCCGCATGCACATGGGTTTCCAAAATCCATTTGACGTTAAGCCCCGCGTCCCTGATGCGATCGATAACCTGGCAAACGGGGGTGGTGTCCACGGCGCCGGAGACCGGATCGAAAGCGACGGCCGGGTCGACCACGGCGCAGGCCCTGGACCGCGGATCGCGCACCAGGTGCGTGAAGGTGCTGCTGTCTTTCTCGAAGAAGCTCTCAATGATGGGTGCGCGCGCCATTACGCCTCTCCTCCGGGTGTAGCAGGCGCCTCACCCTCGACCACGCCCTCCGCGATGAGAAAGTCCAGCAGGCGGTCCGCTGCCGCCTCGGGCGACAGGCCGACGAGAACGTCGCCCTGTTTCTCGGTCATCTCGGTGATCGCCTTCAGCCGGTCCGCCGCGCTGGCGTTGGGATCTGCCCCTTTGAGCCGTTTGACGCGCCTTTTTGCCGGCGCTGCCGTCCATGGAAGGGGTGTCTCGGGCGCGATGGCGACGGTTTCGACATTCACGCGTCCCCGACGCGCCTTGGCGAATGCCGATTGGCGTGGGCCCGGCGCGGCCGGTCCGACGGTCACCAGAACGGGCAGGGCCGCACGCAGGCGTCGCCGCCGGCCCTTTGGCAAAGCCTGCGTTACGATTGCCCTACCGTCTTCAATGCGCACGGCGCATGCATCGGGCATAAGCGGCCGTGACAAGGCATGCGCGATCCTGTAGGGCAAAAATCCGCCGTCTTCGCCGCCTTCCGCTTGTCGTCCGGTCAGGATAACATCCGGCGCCCGGCGCGACAGCCAGTGGATCAGCGCAGGTGTCGGATCTGCATCCAGTGGCAGACTCAGTGACGTCAAGCGGCCTATGCCCATCCCGAGGTAGTCTCTTAGCGCTGGCGAGTTTTCGCTACCGGCATGGACAAGGGAAACGCTCGCCTCCGGCAAGCGCAGCGCCAGCTCCACGGCCCGCGCGTCGCAATCGGCACGGCGCGGACGGCCCGACGTCGGATGACGGCCCTCGCAGACGAGAACGGCGACGGAAAGGGTCATGGGCGCGCCTCGAGCTTCTCTCGGAGCGCGGCCAGGATGGCGTTGACGTCGCCGACGATGGCGAAGTCGGCGCGCTTCATGATCGGTGCGGCGGCGTCGATATTGACGGCGACAACGCATTCGCAGCGTTCAATGCCCTGCACGTGCTGAACGGCGCCGGAAATGCCGAGGGCGACATAGACGTCGGCGTTGACGATGCGGCCCGATGCGCCGACCTGACGGTCCCGCTCCATCAAACCCCAATCGCAAACGACCCGGGTGCCCGCGCGCGTTGCGTTCAGTCGGGTGGCGACATTTGAGAAGGCGTCCCAATCCGTCACGCCCGCGCCGGCGGAGAGGATAAAAGGTGCTTCTTCCAATACGATGTCATCGGCGGCGATCCGCTCCGGCCCCAGATCCTCGATGCGCGGGTCGGATGGAGCGCTTGGCCAGTCAACCTCCAAAGGACGCGCCTCGAAGCGTTCTCGCGCGACCGGTGGGGCGGCGGCGTCCATCACGGTAACGACGCGCGGCGTCGGCTCTTGCAGGTCCTTTGCCCCGCCGAAGCCGCGCCGCACGCACGCATCGCCGTCGAAGGCATGAACGGCGAAGGCGGGGCTGACATCAAGCGCCAAGGCGAGCCGCGCGGCGACATCGCGCATGGCCGGCGTCTCCGGAAATATGATATGGCGGGGGCGGTAGGCGTTCGCCGCCGTCTCGAGACGGTCGGTTAGGCGCTCCGCCGCGAAACCAATGCCCGCGCGCGACGGCAAGACGATCGATCGATCGGCCCCTGCTCCGTCGAGGCCGGGGCTGTCCGGCGCGGTTAGCGCGACAACGGCGCCCTGGTCTTTGGCGCCCTCCAGATCAGCCAAATGGCGGGCGGCGGCGAGCGCCGCCTGATCGGTATTTGAGGGGCCGCCGCGCGCCTCGAGAACGGCGAAGATCAAGAAGTCCGGCTTTTCGATGACGCGCAGGGGAACGTCCGGCGCCGCCGGTTCGTCCCTGTGTCGTGGCTGCCCGGCAGGGCCTTGCTCAATCGCCCCGGCGGATGCCGCCCCGGCCGCGGCCAGCCGCATCCGCCGCGGGTCGCGCCGACGGGACTCGCCGGCGCGGTAGGCGAAGGTCGTGCCGAGATCCAATCGTGTGCGAAGCGGCGCGCTCATGCCGCCGCCTCCGCCCGCCCGACAGTGACCGCCAGGGCCACGAGCTCGATAACATCGACGACAGCGAGGGGGGCGTCCGTGACGCCTTCCAGCATCACGGCGCAATTCGGGCACGCGACCGCCACGGATTCGGCGCCCGTCGCTTTCGCCTGTGCCATCCGCAGGTCCGGAACGCGCGCCTTGGAGGGTATGTCCGTAAGCGCCGCGCCGCCGCCCCAGCCGCAGCAAAAAGAGCGCGGTCCCGACCGCTCCATCTCCGGTCGCTGAAGCCCGAGCGCGTTTATCAAGGCGCGGGGGGCGTCGAACTCACCGTTGTAGCGGCCGAGGTAGCAGGGATCGTGATAGGTCACCGCGCCCGCATCGATGGGGCTAAGCTGCAATGCGTCCGTCTCGATCAGCTCCGAGACGAAGGTGGTGTGATGAGCCACTTCGTAACGGCCGCCGAACGCAGGATATTCGTGCTTGAGTGCCTGCAACACATGGGGATCGTTGGTCACGATTCGGTTGAATTGATATTTGGCGAGGGTGGCGATGTTCTCTTCGGCAAGACGCTGAAAGCCCGCTTCGTCGCCGAGCCGCTGCGCAATGTCGCCGACATCACGCTCCTCCTCGCCCAAAACGGCAAAGTCCACGCCGCCGGCCCGCAGAACGCCGATCAGGGCGCGCAGCGTTTTTTGTCCGCGCAGGTCAAAGGCGTTTTCGCCAAGCCAGAGAAGAACGTCGAACCGCCTGCGGTCGCGCGCCAGCGGCAAATTCAGATCGCTGGCCCAATCGAGCCGCTCGTCGCGGTGCCGCCCGGAAGCCGTGTCCGTCTGCGCCAGTGTCTCCAGCGCGACGGCGCCTTTATCCGGCGTCGCGCCCTTCTCCAGAGTTTCGAAGCGGCGCAAATCGATCACCGCGTCCACATGCTCGATCATCATCGGGCATTCTTCGACGCAGGCCCGGCACGTCGTGCATGCCCAAAGGGTTTCCTCGGCGATGCCACCGGGCCGACCGATAACAGGAGATCCGGCGGCCGCCGTCGGTGCCCCGGCGTCTTCCAGGCCCGGATAAGGATGGCCGGCGTAGTCCGCCGCGACGGGGTCGCCCGCGCTCGTCGCCCACAGATCGAAGATCAGCTTCTTGGGGTTAAGCGGCCCGCCGGCGGCGTAGACCGGGCAAGCGTCTTCGCACCGGCCGCACTGGACGCAGGCGTCATAAGAGAGAATCTGACGCCAAGTGAAGTCCTGCGGCGTCTCGACGCCGAGTTTTTCCGCCTCGAGATCGAGCGGTTTCAGAGTGACCGCCCGTTCGCCGCCGAACCGCTCAGCGCGCGGATGAAACGCCAAATGCGCCGCGCCCGCGAAAGCGTGACGCATCGGGCCGATGGTCAAGCCCGGAAGCAAAAACGCGGTCCCGAAGACCCCGAGCGGCAGCAGTGCCAAGCCCATGGGCCCGCGCCAGTCAAGATCGCTTTCGCCCAGAAGCGGCACGGTCCCGGCGAAATAGAAGACGGCGAATGCGCCCAGCGCATAAGGCAGCAGGTCGTAAGGCCCGCCAGACAGGCGCGACGGCCGGCCGCTGCGCCGCCGGCGCCAGGCCATCGCCGCGCCGAGCCCCATAACGCCGGCGCCAAGAAGCGTTGCGAGGACGAAAACCGGCGCCGTTGCCCCCAACACATGCACCACAAAAATCAGCACGCAGGTGGCAACGAACCCGCCGCCGGCGAAGATGTGCATGCGCGCCGCACGGCCGTCGCGGACGACGACGGTGTGAACGTCGCGAAAGTAACGCGCGGGGACCGTTGCCAACGCGGCCAAGATTCCGCCGGTTCCGTCGGAGCGGCCGCGCCGCCATAGGAGAATGCGGCGGACGGCGCCGCCCCCTGCGATGATCAGACCTATGAGGAATAGGACGCCGGGAACCGTCATGCCCACCGTCACAGATCTTTGCAAAGACGCACGGCTTCATAGAGCGAGCCGTGGATATTGCGCGATGTCACCGCATCGCCGACGCGGAACAGTTGGAACGCGCCGTCGGGATTGTTGACGACCGATTGCGCCCGCCCGGCGATCAGCGCGTGGAGGTCGACTTCGCCCTGATTGCTCGACTGTTCCTTCAGTCCGAAGTAAAGCCGCTCGCGCGGCAGCGTGCCGTTCTCGATGACGATCTGGTCGGCAACGCGCTCTTCTTCTTCATCCGTGTAGGCGTTTTGCAGAACGGCGACGAGCCGGTTGCCTTCCGGATAAATCTCGATGAGCTTTTGATCCGGCGTGAACAGAATGTCGAGCTTGTAAAGGTTCTTGCGATAGAGCGCCGCCTCGGTGAGGCCGATATCCTGCCCCATGGCGCGGTCGTGGGTGACGAACTCCACCTTCGCGCCGTGCGACGCCATGAACTCCGCGCATTGCGGGGCCTGATGCTCACCATTGTCGTCATAGATGACGACGTGCTCCGCCGGCGCCACCGTGCCCGACAGAATGTCCCAGGTCGATGCGGCGTGCTCGGCGCCTTTTACGCCCGCCGTCGCCGGATCCCCGCCGGTGGCGACAATGACGATATCGGGGTTTTCTCCCAGCACGGCGCCTTGGTCGGCTTCGGTCTCCAGGCGCACGTCCACGCCGAGCTTCCTGACCTGCAAATCGAGCCATTGCGCGACGTTCGCCAGAGCCTCGTGCCGCGGGGCTTTGGCTGCCAGGTTTATCTGTCCGCCGGTGACCGCCTCCCGTTCGAACAAAACGACCTCGTGGCCCCGCGATTTGCACACCCGTGCTGCCTCGAGCCCGCTCGGCCCCGCGCCGACGACGACGACCTTCTTCTTCTTTTCGGCCGGCGAAAAGACATAAGGGATCTCCCGCTCGCGCCCCATGGCGGGATTGTGCAGGCACCGCGCCTGACCGCGAATGTAGAACCGGTCGATGCAGTAATTCGCGCCAACGCAGGGGCGGATATCTTCCTCGCGCCCGTCCTTCATCTTGTTGACGATATACGGGTCCGCCATATGCGGCCGGGTCATCGCCACCATGTCAATATGGCCGTCGGCAATCGCACGCGCCGCCGTCCGGACGTCGGTGATGCGCTGGGCGTGGAAGATCGGCACGTCCACTTCCTGCTTGACGGCGCTCGCCAGATACAAGAACGGCGCGACCGGATAGGACATGCCGGGCATGGCCGTCGGGTGGGAAATGTGATCCTGCGCTTCGCCGCCCATCACGGAGAGGTAATCGACGAGCCCGCGTTCGGCCAAATCCCTGCAGACGATGAGAGCCTCGTCCTGGGTGAGGCCGCCCTTGCGGAGCTCGTCGCCGGAGATCCTGACGCCGATAACGAAATCGTCGCCCGCATGCGCGCGCATACTCTCCAAAATCTCGACGAGGAACCGGGTGCGGTTCTCCAGATTGCCGCCGTATTTATCCGTGCGCCTATTGGACAGCGGCGACATGAACTGCTCGACGAGATGCATATAGGCGCCGCCGATCTCGACCCCCTGCATGTCGCCTTGCTTGCAGCGCAACGCGCCCTCGCCGAAGCCTTTGACGAGACGGCGGATGTCCCAGTCCTCCGCCTCCTTCGGGAAGGAATGGTTAGTCGGTTCCCGGATGGTCGAAGCGGAGATGATGGGCAGCCAATAGTCGCGGTCCCAGATCGCGCGCCGGCCCATATGGCCGAGCTGCGCCATGACCGCCGCGCCGTGGCGGCGAATGACCTTGGCCAATTCCTGGAAGTAGGGGATGATTTCGTCAGTTGAAATGTCAACGTGACCGGCTTCCTTATTGGGTGAGTCCGGCGTCACCGAGGAGGTGCCGGCGATCATGGTCATTCCGATTCCGCCTTTGGCCTTCTCCTCCTGGTAGCGCCGATACTGCTCCCGCGGCAGGCCGCCCTGCACAAAGCCCGACGAGTGGGCCGTCGACATGATGCGGTTCCGGATCGTGACATTTTTGATCGTCAGGGGCTTTAGAAGTGCGTCACTCGGATTATGCATTGCAACTTCTCAGCTCATAGACGGCCATATGGGAAGGTAGATAGCGCACGGCATAAAACCCGACTCAATCTTTATAATTAACATGTTAGATGATAGTAATATTGCGAATGATGTCAAAGTATGGGCGGATATTCAAAAAAATATGAGCTATTGGCCCCCCTAGCTTGCCCAACTGCAGAAATCGTGGGAAGATATCGATTCTAACATGTTTGAGGCTGAACCATGCCGAACGCGGTTGTCGACATGCAGGGTGCTCGGTCGGCCCGGTCCGAGACGGACGCGGCCACCGGTGACGAACTGGGCTACCAGGCTTATGCGCGCATCAAGGAAGATATCGTGCGCTGCATTCTTCCGCCCGGCGCGAATCTCACCGAAGGCCGGCTGACGGACCGCTACGGATTTGGCAAGGGGCCGATACGATCCGCTTTGCTACGGCTGCGCCATGACGGCCTCGTTCAGTCGGAACGGCGCAAGGGCTATAAGGTCACGGTTGTCACGTTCGATGACGTGCAGGACGTCTTTCATCTCAGGCTTATCCTTGAGCCGGAAGCCGCCCGGCTCGCGGCGGGACGGCTGTCGGAAGACGATGTGAGAGCGCTGCGCGCCGCGTGCGAGGTCAGCCTTCGGCCGGATGACCGGGACAGCGACGCCATCTTTCTGCGGTCCAACAAGTCATTCCACGTCGGAATTGCCGAGGCCTCGGGCAATGCCAGGCTCGCCTATCTTATCTCGAACCTCCTGGACGACGCGGAGAGAATACTGCACCTCGGTCTCGCCAAAGAGCCGAGAAGCCTGGATTTTCAATCCGAGCACAAGGAATTGCTTCACCTGTTGATGACCAACCAGGCAGACCGGGCCGCGGAAACCGTCCGGCGTCAAATAGAAGGCGGGCTTTCGATGGTGATGCGCAGTCTTTTGTCAGGCGACTCCGACGGTGCGACCACGATTCGTGCGCCGTGACTGAGCGTGAGATCGAGAGTTTCGGCCGACGAAACGTTGGGCGACGTTAGAGTAACCTCCCGCAAGCCTTCGGTTGGATCATCGGCCGTCGCTTTCTCCAAAGTCAGGGTGAAGCCGGGAAGGTCGAAGACCGCCTCTTCTCGGTTTTCGTTGCTTGGCCGCGCGCCCAATAAGGTGGCGTGCAACGCGACGCTCGCGGCGAGATCCGTGACCCCGAATCGTGCCGCGGCGACGCCGGTGACGCCGTTTGGATGACGGCGGTCCAGCCGTTTCGGCAACCGCACCGTTCGCGGGGTCACGTCTTCAAGGAAGAACGGCGCGTCCAATTCAATACCGCCGCCGATGCGCCACCGGACTTCCACGCCGTCGGCGAGCCTGCGGCTATGGATCATGTCCGATACATCCAGGCCCTTGTCCCGCGCCGTTTCGGCAAATGCCTCGGCCGACGAGACCTTGACGCACCAATCGAGCCACCCCTCGCGGTGCCGCGGCACCCAGTTGTTCCACAAGCGCGCCATGAAGGCTCTGTCGCCGCGGCCGCAGCGTCGGACGAGGCCGCGACGGCAGAGCCAGCCCCAGACCTTGAGCCGGAACCAGGGCTTATACGCCACGATCTCGAGATAGCTGTCGTCCGGAAAAATGATCAGGGCGTTATACCCTTCGCCGGCGTCGCTGCCCTGCGTGACGATAAACCCGAGCGCCTCGAAGTCCCGGGTCGCCGTGAGCAGGTCGTCGGCGCGCAGAATGAAATGGTCCTTCGTCACGGTCATGGGCGTATGCACCGCTTTTGTCACCGCAACGAAGCGCCCGCCAAGCCGGCCAGCGTCTTGCCGTAGACGTCCATGCCCGCGCCAATTGCCCAATCGCGCCAGTCCTTGTCGGCCGGGCAGAAACGTTCGAGCATAAAGTCGCGGCATTCCGCAACGACCTCGTTGCTTTTTTCGCCGGGGCCGAAACGCAGCCATTGGTCGGCCAGCAGGGCCTTGCGCACCTCCGACCAGGGATAGGTGCCGAACTCGATAATGACTTTCGTATAGGCCTGCTCCGGAGCGAGGGCCTGGCCGATGCCCTTGACCAGCAGTCCCCTGAACTGCGGACGGACATGGCCGACGAAACTCTGCGTGCCCTGGACGATGGGCTCTTCCCCCCACCAATCGCAGGCGCGCCGGAATTCCGGCGAGCCCGGCTCGTCGAAACACAGGTAGAAGAGGGTCTTCGGGTCCCCGACCCCGGAATGCCAGTCGATGGCCGCGACATGCGCGGCGTCGGCGAGCTGTTCCGCGACGATGCGGCGCACCGTCTCATTGGTCCACACCGGCGCGATCCCGGCGAAGCCGCCAAGTTTCGGATAAGCGAACTGGCCTTCGGCGGTCAGCGCGAAAATGCGGTCGTGACCGTGCTTCTCGAACAGCGCTTCGGTCGTGTCTGCGACCCGCTGATATTCCGCCTCGGTCGGCGCCGACACCCGCAGGATATCGACGACCAGGTCGAAGTCGGGGTCCGTGTAGTGGCCGAAATCGTGGTCCAGGAAGTTGCGGTTGGGATCGACGTTGTTCTCGTCGTTGCGCGACATCACCGCGGTGCCGAACGGATTGGTCGCATGAACGAACAGGACCGCGCAGTCCTTCGGCAGGGCCTCGTAAGACTTGGACAGAGCCCAATACACCTGTGTCGCCGCGCCGGCATAAAATTCCTGGCCGTGTGTGCCGCTGGAAACCAGCATCACGTTCCGCGCGTCTGCCGGGCCGAACCAGGCCGTATCGGTGGCCAGCTCTTCTCCCTCGGGGCCCAGGCCATTTGGGTTGACGTAGGAGCGTGTCGTCGCGCCGGCGTCACGACACGCGGACAGGAATTTCGATCGCGCCTCGGCATAGGTCGAAGAAAAACAATCGCTCATGATCGGGTCGGGTGTCATTCCCGCGCCTCCTAATTCGCTGTCGCACTCCCGCATGGAGCCAAGCAGCCTCCGCCGCACTTCACCTCACTCCTACGCCGCATCGGGACGGCGTTCCATTCAGGCGCGGAAATATCAGCTATAGGTGGCGCTTTGTTCCGGCCGTCCGGCCCCGGCGGTTAGGGTGGCGGCCATCATGTCCGGCCCGTCTTCCTCTCTCCATGGCGACGAAACGACGCCCACCGATCGGCCTTCGCGCTACGCCTGGTATGTGCTAGCCGCGCTGACCGTCGTTCAGATCGTCAGCTATATCGACAGGCAGATCCTCGTCATCCTGGCCGAGCCGATCAAGCGGGATCTTGGCTTCACCGACACGCAGCTCGGCTTTTTGACGGGTTTCGCCTTTGCGGTCGTCTATTCCACCTTCGGCGTCGTCATCGCCCGGCTGGCCGACCAGCACAACCGCATCAACATCGTGTCGCTCACCCTGGCCTTCTGGAGCATCATGACGGCGCTGTGCGGCTTCGCGTCGACATTTGTTCACATGCTGCTCGCCCGCATGGGCGTTGCGCTGGGCGAGGCCGGCACGGTCCCGCCGGCGCACTCCCTCATCTCCGATTACTTCAGCGAAAACCGGCGCGCCTTCGCGCTGTCCTTCTATACGATGGGCGTCACGGTTGGTGCGGCGCTCGGCTATCTGATCGGCGGCTGGATCAACGATGCGTTCGGTTGGCGCACCGCCTTCTGGGTCGTCGGCGCGCCGGGGCTGGTGCTGGCGCTGGTGGTGCGTGCCACCGTGCGCGATCCGCGCCCGCCCGGCCCCGTGCGGCGGGGGGGAGTGGTGCTGGGCGCCATCCCGCGCGACCTGTGGGCGGCGTTCAAGAGCCTGTGGAGGCTGCCGGCCTATCGCTTCGCCGTGATGGGCTTTGCGCTTTACGGCTTTGCCGGCTGGGGCCTGTCCGCATGGTCCGGCGTTTATCTGATCAGGGTGCATGGCCTGTCCAGCTCCGATGCCGGCTTTTACCTTTTCGCGGCCTCGATGATCGCGGGCACCATCGGCACGCTCACGAGCGGCCTGGTGACCGACCGTCTGGTGTTGAAGGACCGCCGGTTCTACTTCTGGATCCCCGGTGTCGCCATGCTGGCCATCATGCCCGTGTCGCTGGCGCTTTTTACCACCGGCGATGCCGGTATGGCGGTCGGCCTGATGTTCCCCTGGGAGTTCTGCTCCATATTCGTCGCGCCACCGGTCTTTGCCGCCGTCGTCGCCCTGGCGCCGAAGCCCATGCGTGCGACGGCCGTGTCGATCAATCTCCTGCTTGTCAACTTCGTCGGCATGGGGCTCGGCCCGCAAATCGTCGGTGTGCTCTCCGACGCCTTCGCCGCCTATGCCGGCGACGATTCGCTGCGCTACGCTCTTTGCATCGTCTCCGTGGCCCAACTGGCCGCCGCGGTCGTTTTCTTTGCAGGCGCCAAAACACTCAGGCGCTAACGTGCGGCCTCAAAAATACAGACCGCATTGGCGCCTTCCCTGGGGTCGACCACGAGACGCCCGTCCCGCCGCTCGAAGGCGACGCCGTTCGACCGCAGCACCTCCGCCGTTCGTACCAGATCGCCGGCCCAGAAGAACGTCGCCGCGAGATACGGTGTGCGGGGGATTCCGATGTTGCCCAGGTAGCGCCGGGCGTCCTCAGGCCGCACGAACACGAGGCGCGATCCGTTGGCGAAGGCGAACCGCGCTTCACCTCCGGCCAGTTCGTATGACGTTCCCAAAACGGCCGCATAACCGTCGGCCGCTTTCGCGACCTCGTCCACACAGACCAGATTGCCGGCAATCCCGAGCGCCGTATTGGGATGAACGAGATAGTCCGCAACATAATTCTCTTCCGGGGCGAGGTGCTTCAGCACCGCATTGAAGAAGCCCGGGCACAAATCGTCCGGAAGTCCCATCACATCCATCGGCACGACATGCTCGGCCCCGGTTTCGGCCGAGGTCCACACGCGCGTCATGCGCGTATAGTCGGGCGCAAAGGCATAGCTCTTTTCCACGAAATGCGCCTTCAACGCCTGGATATCGTCGAAAGCGAACATGATCTTGCCGAGGTGACCGCCCCATTTTTTGAGCCGCCATCCGTAGCCCGCGTCGGGCAGGCCGTCGATGGAGACGTTCAGGACTTCGTAGTAGCTGCGGCGTTCGAACATCGCGTAGCGGTTCCTGTTCGCATGCCGGGTGTGACGGTCCTTGCCCTCGAAATGCGCGCTGACGGGCGTCAGCTTGAAGCCCATGCGCTCATACTTCTCGAATGTCGGCTCGACCTCGCCACTGACCACGGCGACGTTTTCGATCCCGATTGTTCTGGGGATACGCATCTTTCGCCCGCCAGTCATGCGGCCGCGCGGCGGGTGACGAGCCGCGGCGCAAGGTAGGCAACCAGGCCCTCGGTACCGCCTTCCGCGCCGAAGCCGCTTTGCTTGAGGCCTTCATAGGGTGTTTCCGGCGCGGTCAGGACGACGTTGTTGATGCCGATCAGGCCCGCCTCCAATTCCGCGGCAAAGCGGTCCGCCTTGGTCTGGGAGGCCGTGAAGGCGTAGGCGGAAAGCCCCACCGCCACGCCGCTCGCGCGCGCGATGAGGTCATCGAAATCGCCGAAGCGGGTCAACGCCGCCACCGGGCCGAAAACCTCCTCCCGCATCAGCCGCGCGTCGTCGGGAACCTCAGACAGCACCGTCGGCGCGAAAAAGTAGCCTTCGTTGCCGATGCGTGCGCCACCGGAAAGAAGCGTAGCGCCCTTGGCGGTCGCGTCGGCGATAAAGCCCTCCATCGCGTCCAGCCGGCGCGGATTCGCCAGCGCGCCCATGTCGCTGGCCGGATCGATGCCGGGGCCGATTTTGAGACTGGAGGCGCGCGCCACAAAGGCCTCGGCGAAGGCGTCATACACTGTGTCTTCCACAAAGAACCGTTGCGGGGATACGCAAATCTGGCCGGCGTTGGTGAATTTGGCCTGGGCGAGCTTGTCGGCGGCGTCTTCGACGTTGGCGTCGCCGCAGATGATGGCCGGCGCGCAGCCGCCGAGCTCCATGGTCACGCGCTTCACCCCTTCGGCGGCGAGCTTCAGCAGATGGACGCCAACCGGTACGGAGCCCGTAAACGAGACCTTGCGAATGACCGGCGAGGCGATCAAATTCCGGGCAATTTCGTCCGGATCGCCAAAGACGATGTTCAGCACGCCCGCCGGCAGTCCGGCGTCGGCGCAGGCGCGCACGAGTTCGATGCAGGTTCCGGGCGTCTCCTCCGAGGCTTTGATGATCATCGAGCAGCCGGCGGCCAGCGCCGCAGCGATCTTCATCGCCGGCGTAAAGGCGGGAAAGTTCCAGGGCGTCAGACCGAGGCTCGGCCCCACGGGCTCGTAGACCAGCATCTGCGAGACCCCGGCGTCATGTCCCGGAATCAGACGCCCGTAGGCCCGTTTCCCCTCTTCCGCAAACCAGTCGAATATGTCCGCGGCATAGGAGGTTTCCCAAATGCCTTGAGCAATCGGCTTGCCTTGCTCGAGGGTGAGCGTCTCGCCGATAAGCTCGGCGCGGTCGCGGATGAGTTGCGCGGCTTGCTTCAGGACCGTGGCGCGTTCGGCCGGCGGTGTCCTTTTCCAGATCCGAAAGCCCTTGTCGGCCGCCTCCAGGGCCGTGTCGAGATCGGCGGCCGTTGCGCAGGGCAGGTCGCCGAGCGGAGCCGCGCGGGCGGGATCGACAACCGGTATGGTCTCCCGTTGGGCATCCGTGATCCAGTGACCGTCGATATACATCGCGAGCGTTGTTTCCATGGGGCGCTTCCTCCAGGTCGGAAAATCGCCGGAGTGTAAGCGTGCGGGCGCGGATTGGCGCATTCACGATGCAAATAACTGGCATTGATGATTGTTTGCGCGGCCGCCGGCCTTGTCTGCGCACTGATGTGGAACGCCGACGGCCCTAGAAAACGCGATACGTAGTATTAGCCAAACTGATATTTCCGGCGGATCGAAACCCTATAGACTTGAGTGCGCCAAGGCGTTCCGGGCTTTGGCGTCATAGGTGTTCTAACGAGGTTGTTTTTTCCATGAGCTCAGACCGCGACTACTACTTCATCGCGCGCGCGATCGATTGTCCGGGGTCGAATGAAGGTGCGTTCGTCGACCGGTTGCAGCGTGACGCGCTGCCGGTCTGGAAAGAGCTGTTGGATGAAGGCGCGCTTGCGAACGTGCGCACGTTCCGCAAGGTCGGCGTTATCGGCCTTGGCGCCGAAAACGCCGTTGACCGCGAGTGGGCGTTTTTCTGCATTGCCGAAATCGGCGAGGGGGTGGACGCGGAAGAGGTTGCGGATCGCGAGGTCGCGGGGTGGAAGGCGGCGGGCCTTTACGCCACGCCCGGGATCGATATCCTCGCTACCGAGCTGCTCATGCGCAGAGCGGGCTCGGGAACCGCACTTCCGCGCTCGAGCGAGCAGCATGACGGTAAGCCGGCGCACTATACGACGGCAGTGGAATACATCTACAAACTGCCCGGACATGAGGACGCCTACCGCACATTCATGCATGACGTATTTGGCCCGGTCGGGCAGGCGATGGTGCAAAAGGGCGATGCCTATTCCGTCACAATTACCGAGCGCGTCAAGGTCTTTAACAGGGACCTCGGCCTGCCGGACTGGAACGACATCCACATACTCGTCGGCGACTTCGACGACCGGGAAAATGGCTTCGCCGCCAAGGCCGGTGAAGCCGTCAGCACGGTTTTGGGCGAAGAGAGCGACGCCCTGTCCGCATTGCAGCCCGCCGTCAAGCTGCGCCGCAAGGTGCTGATGAGCAAGAATGTCGAGGTCGCCGAACTGTGCCTGGGCCGGATTTGACCGGACGAACAACGCGCGCAAAGGATTTATGACCATGGGTGGCGACACGGATATTCCCCTCTTGTCCGCCGGCGAGCTTACGCAAATGTACCGGGCCGGCACCCTGTCCCCACTGGATGCCGCTCACGCTGCCTTCGCACAGATCGAGCAGGCGAATCCCAAGGTCAACGCCATCTGGGCGCTGGATAAGGAGGGCGCACTGGAAGCCGCCAGGGCCTCGCAGGCGCGCTGGCGAAAGGATGCTGCCCTCGGTCCGCTTGACGGCGTGCCCGTCACGTTGAAGGATCATATGCCGGTCAAGGGCATGCCGGCCGCCTTCGGGGTTGTCGGCATGGTGCCCGACGGTCCCGCGCCGGCCGATGGTATCCCGGCAGGCCGTCTGCGCGCGGCGGGCGCGGTGATGATCGGCAAAACGACCATGCCGGATATCGGCTTGCCGCCGGCCGGCGTCAGCTCCAGGCACGGTGTCACTAGAAACCCCTGGGGATTTGACCGGACCACCGGCGGGTCGAGCTCCGGCGCAGCCGCCGCACTTGCCTGCGGCATGGGCGCGCTGGCCCTGGGGTCGGACACCGGAGGTTCCGTTCGCCTGCCCGCCGCCTATTGCGGTGTCGTCGGGTTGAAGCCGACCCAGGGTCTCATGCCCCATGACTTGCCGGGGTCGATCACCGCCTATGGCCCCATGGCGCGGACTGTCGGCGACGCGGCCTCCATGCACGCCGTGCTGGCGGGCCCCGACGCGCGCGACTACACTTCCGTGCCGGCGCCGGACGATGTGTTCGTGCCTCCGGCGCCGTTCCAGGGCGGCGGCACCGTGGGCGTCATGCCCGCGCTCGGCCCCGATATCCCAGTCGATGCCGAGGCGGTAGGCGTGGTCGAAGAAGTGGCGCGGTACCTGGAGGCGTTGGGGCTGAAGATCGAAGAGATGCCGCCGCTCGAGGCGGCGCGCGACATGATTTGGGGGTGTTTCAATGCCATTGCCTGCCCGGGCCTGTTCCTGCAGTCGGGAATGGCGGCGCAGCAGGGCTTCCTCGAGCATTTGCCGAAGTTCTTTCACGACGGTTTCGGCTACGCCAAGGAGCTGGAGCGCGACGCCGTATATCGGGGCGTGGTGATGGTCGAGCAGCTCAGGCGCACCATCGCCGGCTTCATGGCGCGCTATGACTTCATTTTGACGCCGGCGTCCGGTCAGCCCCAATGGGAGGCCGACAGATACGTTCCCGACGACGATTTCTTCAAGATCGTCGACGTCGTGTCGTTCCTCTTCCCCTTCAACGTATCCGGCAACCCCGGCCTCACCCTCAATGGCGGCTTCAGCC
>JAKSBY010000043.1 GCA_022360855.1 Sphingomonadales bacterium
CTGCGGTTCTGTCAGTCTGAGCGTGACAAAGAAGAAGAAACCGATGAGACCTGCCGCAACGACGCCCATGGCAAGGATTCGAGAAGGGCCAAGGGCGCGAAGGAAATTCGCTAAACCATCCACTGACGTAACCTTGTACTCGCTTTATAACGGCGAGGCAGGCCTGAACTGCCCCGACTTGTGACAGGGTAGGGCCGGGGGCATGAAAAAGTGGTTAACCTAGGCAAGTTTTGCCTAGGTATTTCAGCGGCTCCGATTGGACGGCAAAAACAAGTGGGCAAGCCGGCGGCCCTTGAGGGGTCGCCAGGTCTTGGCCTGAACCTGAATTTGGGGGCGCCGCCCTAGATCGAGCGGGGCTGGGTATTGTCGCGGTAGTACTGGGTACGCGTGACGCGCAGGCCGGGGAGGCCGTTGCGCTCGATGGCTTTCTGCCAGGACAGGAATTCCTCGACCGAGAGGGTGTAGCGCTTGCAGGCATCTTCCAACGAAATCAGTCCACCCTTGACGGCGGCAACGACCTCTGCCTTGCGACGGATCACCCAGCGCCGCGTATTCGGCGGCGGAAGATCGTCCACGGTCAGGGGTTCCCCCGTCGGGCCGATAACGTAGGAGGCCCTATGCGTACTACCTTCGGTCATACTCAAAACACTCCGAACCAGATTGCTGAGAGGCTACGGAACGGGGTTTAAAAAACATCTAAGGAAAGCAGTTAATGCGCGCTAAATCAGTGTGAACAATCCCCTTCTACGGGAAGGGACTCGCCTGCTTTCTAAAAACCCCCGGACGTTGCCCCCGGAGCCGCCTTCAACTCCGGGGACTATCCATCCAAGAACGCTTACCTTCTGAGCCTGTTGAGCTCGTCGAGCATCTCGTCGGCGGTCGTGATGATCCGCGTCGACGCGGAGAACGCGCGCTGCACCGTGATCAGGTTGGTGAACTCATTAGCCAGATCGACCGTCGAGGCCTCCAGGGTGGACGGCGCAATCGTGCCGCCGCCGCCCGTGCCCGCCTCGACCAGGCTGAAGTTGCCCGACTGATCGGAGATGCCGTAGGCATTGCCCTGTCGGCGGTTCAACCCGTCCGGGTTGAGGAAGGTGGCGACCGGCAGTTTGAACACGGTGCGGGTCAGGCCGTTATCGAACAGCGCGGTGACACCGCCGTCCTTGCCAATGTTGACGCCGGTCACATTGCCGAACACGGCGCCGTTGACGTTGGACGAAATCAGAGCCGAGACGCTGTCGAATTGCGTGAAGCCGTCGACGTCACCGTCGCTGCCCAGATTGAATGTGATATCGCTGGCGGTAGCGCCATTGGTCCAGGTGATGTTGATCGGCGAGGTCAGAGACGCCGAGGTCACCGGTGCACCGCCGGTCAGCTTCAGGCTGCCATCGGTGTTAAAGGCCAGGGTGCCCTGTGCCAAGAGGCCGGAGGCCGCCGTCACATCGCTGGGCGGATCGGCGTAGACTTCCATCGCCCACTCGTTGGGGGCGACCTTAATGGCGCCAAGCTTGAGGGTGTGCGCGCCGCCCTGGGCATCGAAGACCTGCACGGTCCGCTCGAAATCCGGCGCGATGCTGCCATTGGCAATGCTGACGCCGGCGGCAGTACCGGTATAGGTGCCGATGGCCGGATTGAGGGCCTGAGACGACTGCAGGTTGGCGCGGATCCTGACGTCGGTGGTCGCTTCGGCGGTGCCGGTCAGGTTCGACGTGGCGATGGGCTGCAGCGCGCCGACATCGCCCAGATTGGTCGGGATGTCACCATTCGAATCGACGGGCCATCCCATCAGGAAATGCCCGGCGGTGTTTTTGAGGAAGCCGAGCTCGTCGGGCGCGAAATTGCCGGCCCGGGTAAACAGGATTTCACCGTCGGTGGACTGCGCCGTTGGCGCGTTCCGTACGACGAAGAAACCGGCGCCGTCGAGTCCGAGGTCCGTCTGCGAGTTCGACGCCTGCAGGAGCCCCTGCCTGCTGATCAAGGTTTCGGGCGCGGCCTTGACGCCGCCGGGAGAGTAGGTGTCGGTCGAGCTGGTTTCTGTCACCAGGGTCGAGAAGCGGGAGACCGCCTCTTTATAGCCCACCGTGTTCACATTGGTGATGTTGTCGGAAATGATTCCGAGCGCGCTGGAGTAGGCCTGGAGGCCGGAGACCCCGCTAAACAATGCTGCGTAAACGCTCATTTGTTTTCTCCGTTACTCATGGTTTGGTTCATTGGTTTTCGCGTTCATGCGGAGGGTTGCGGCCTCATGGATTCTCAGAGGCGGGTTCGGGTTCGGATACGGCAAGAACGTCGGTGACCGGGATCAAAACGCCGCCGACCGAAAGCAGGCTGAGCCCGCCTTGCGTTTCGACGGCCTCGACGGTGCCGCGGGTGAATGTCGTGACGGCGACTTCGTTGCCGCCGGATGTCTCGGCCGAGACGGAGATCGTGTAGACGCCGTCGGGCAGCGGTGTGCCGAACTTGTCATTTCCGTCCCAGGTGAAGGAATGCAGGCCCGGCAGGTTTGCCGCATCGGCCTCGAAGACCGTCGCGCCTGCGGAATCCTTGACCGTCAGCGTGGCCTCGTCCGCCAGCGCGCCGAGCTCGTAGAACCAGGTTGCTTCGCCGTCCTTAAGCACTGCCGTGTTGCCCTCGGCGGAGACTTCCTTGCCGAGATAGCCGACCGCCGTCGTCGTCGACTGCATGAGGAAGAGGGCGAGGAGGTTCTCGAGATTCTTGTTGGTCTGGATCGACTGCTCGACATGGGTGAAGCTGACGAGCTGCTCGGTAAACTGGTTACTGTCGAGCGGGTCGAGCGGGTCCTGCTGCTGTAACTGCGTCGTCAGCAGGGTCAGGAATGTATCGAAGTCGTCGGCCAGCCGCTGCTCGGTCTGAGACGCCGCGCTGTTGGTCAGGCTGCTGATGATTTCGGAGATTTCCATGACTCACTCTGTCCTTGCGGCTAAACCCGGATGTCCAGGAGCTGTTCGGCGGCGATCTTGGGGCGCGGGGCGTCCTCGCCGTCCCATGCCTCCGAGTCCGCGGCTGTGGCCTCATTGCCCTCGTCGGACGCGCTCTCGCCCCTTCCGGTCCGGCCAGTGCCGGCTTCGGCCTGTTGCTTCAGCGAGAAGTTCAGGCTGCCGGAATCGAGCTTGAGGCCGGCATCGCCCAAGGCGCGCTCAAGCACCCGCGCGTCGCGCTGAAGCAGGTCGAGCGCGTCGCGGTTGTCGGCCACGACCTGGGCGCGCACCGCGCCGTCCGACGCCACGTCAAGCCGCACGTCGACGCGGCCGAGCTCGGGCGGGTCGAGGCGGATGCGGAACTGGCTGTCGCCGTTTTTGACCGC